>NZ_JBEYER010000010.1:0-95614 GCF_040634005.1 Micromonospora sp. NPDC007271 | reverse complement strand
GGGGCGAAGTCGCTGAGCACGTACCCCACCGCGTGCAGGGCCGGGCACCGCCACCGGCGCGCAGACGGTGGCCGCCCCGCGGACGGGACGGCCACCGTACGGCCCGGTCAGCGGGCGACGATCGCGGTGCAGGTGGGCGCGGGCACCTGGTTGCTCCCGGCCCAACCGGCGAGGAAGCCGAAGGTCGTGCTGGCTCCGGTCCCGAGGGCACCGTTGTAGCCGGCGTCCCTGACCACCACGAGGCTGCCGTTCTGGGTGTACGTCCCGCCCCAGAGCTGGGCGATCTGCTGCCCGTTGGCGAAGTTCCAGGCCACCGACCAGGCGCTGGTCGGCGAGCCGTTGTTGCGCACTGTCACCTCGCCCTGGAAGCCGCCCGCCCACGAGTTGGTCACCTGGTAGGTCGCCGTGCAGCCGCCGGCCGGATTCGGCGTGGTCGGTGGCGGGCTGGTCGGCGTCGGGCTGGGCGACGTCGGCGTCGGGGTGGGGGTGGTCGGCGTCGGGCTGGGCGTACCGCCGAGCCGGTCCGCCACCAGGATTCCCCGACCGTTGGTGCCCAGGTAGACCCGGCCGTAGACGCGTGGATCACCGGTCAGCGCCTCGCCGGCGTTGCCGTACTGGTGCTGTTCGTCGTTGATCCGTACCCAGCTCGTGCCGGCGTTGTCGGAGCGGTAGACGCCGTGCTGGCCGTCGATGGTGCCGAAGACGAAGAGCGCCGGGTACGTCTGCCCGGGTGCCGCCTTGCCGAAGCCGACGTTCGTCGCGGTGCTCACGCCGGTGACCTTGGTGAAGCTGGTCCCGGAGTTGGTGGAGTGCCAGAGGCCGCCCTCGCCGGCCAGCCAGACGTCGCCCTCGCCGCCGGGCAGCGCCTTGAACTTCACGCCGGTGGTGGGCAGGCCGGTGGTGGCACTGGCGGTGAAGCTCGTCCCGCCGTTGGTGCTGACGTAGAACCGGCCGCCGCTGACGCCGTAGAACTTGTTCGGGTTGACCCGGTCGGACTCGATGATCGCGTTCGCCGGGATGCCGGTCGAGGCGGTCCACGAGTTGCCGAAGCCGACCGAGCGGACCACCTGCTGGCCGGGGTCGCCCGGTGCCCAGACGAACTGGCTGCCGTCGGCGGACGCGGCCACCGTGCCGCCCTTGTTGATCCCGCCGGGCTCGCTGCCCTGGAACCAGTTCGCCCCGCCGTCGGTGGAGAACGCAACGTGGCTGTCGGTCGGCCGGTCAGACTTGGTGAAGTCGCCCGCCCGGACCAGCACCGCCGGTTTGGTCTCGGCGTAGTCCAGGCTGGTGGTGCTGGTGAAGACCGGCTGGGTGAACATCATCGACGGCACCGCGGCCAGGTCGGTGTGCCGGAAGCCGCCGATGTCGCCGAGCGCGCTGACCAGCGGGGCGCCTGAGGGCGGGCTGATCAGGTCGAGCACCGCGGTCTCCTCCAGGCCCTTGACCATCGGCCGGATGGTGAGCTGACCGCCGGTGTCCCACTTCGTGAGGTCGGTGGTGCCGTAGATGGTGGCGCCGGTGCCGTACATCATTCGGTTGGAGTCGAACGGGTCGATCTCCAGCGACTCGTTCATCCAGCCCAGCTTCGGGGCCTCCTCGGGCGGTTGCGGGTTGGCGCCGAAGGTCAGCCACGGCACGGACCCGATGTCCATGGTGTACTTCCTGGTGCGGTTCGGGTAGCTGGACCAGTCCCAGATCCGGGTCCAGGTCGCGCCCCCGTCGGTGCTGCGCCAGAAGATCGCGTCCGGCCACCAGGAGATCTGGGTGGCCACCATGATGGTGTTCGGCCGCTGCCGGTCGACGGTCAGGCCGGAGTAGCCGAAGTACGCGTCACCGCTGGTCGACGGGATCGGGCTGATCCGGGTCCAGGTGCCGGTGGCCCGGCTGAACTTCCACACGTCACCCTTGCCGCCGTCGTACGGGCCGCCGGTGTCGCTGGTGGCGAGGTAGAGGTAGCCGCCCACCGGGTCGACCACGCCCTTGTGGGCGAGGTAGCCGGTCGGCTGGCCGGCGATCCGCTCCCAGGTGGTGCCGCCGTTCGTGGTGCGGTAGACCGGGTTCTCCTTGTCCGCCACGCCGACGTAGACGGTCTGGGTGGCGTTCCCGGCCGTACCGGTGCTCTTGTCGAAGCTGACCCAGGTCAGGCCCTGGTTCTGGCTCTGGTATCCGCTGCTGTCGTTGGGGTCGGCGCGGTAGTTGCCGGCGTTCGGGAAGTTGGTCACCTTGGCCCAGGTGACCCCGTAGTCGGTGCTGCGCCAGAGGCCGTTGCCGCCCTCGGCGCCGTAGTAGAGGATGCTGTTCCGGTTCGGGTCGACGGCCAGCCGCTCCCCCATGCCCCGGCCGGGCATGTTGCCGCCGTTCTTGAACGGCAGGGTGGCGGCCTGCCAGGTGGTGCCCTTGTCGGTCGAGCGCAGGATCGCGCCGTTGTTCGGGTCCCAGCTGTTGGTGTACATGCCGACCGCGGCGTACACCCGGTTGGTCTGCACCGGGTCGGTGGCGAGGCTGACCACGCCGTTCCAGCCCCATTTGTCCGCGCCCACCCAGTCCAACAGCGGCGTCCACGACTGGGTCGACTGCTCCCAGCGGTACGCCCCGCCGATGTCGGTGCGCGCGTAGATCAGGTTCTTCTCGGTCTGGTTGAAGACGATGCCCGGCACGAAGCCGCCACCGTCGATCCGGACGTTCCTCCAGCTGTACGGCTCGGCCGAGGCGGCGGCGGCCGGGGTGGCGGGGGCGGCGGCGAACTGCACGACGATGGCCGCCGCGGTGGCGGCCAGCGCGGCGGCGACCGCGCCGGCGAGACTTCTGCGCATGGGCGGTTCCTCTCGGGTGCCCGATGGGGGACTGGGACGACGGCGCCAGGCCGTGGCGCGGCGCCAGACGCGGCGGTCGACGGGCGACCGCGCCTTCGTCGGGTCGGGGGAGCTGCCCGGGCTCCCCGTCGGCGTGCTGGCTCCCGCAGCCGAGGGACATTCACCGTAACGGTGGGCCGCCGAATTTGGAAGCGCTCCCAACCAGTCGGCTCACCCCCGAAGGATGAGGGCAGCTCACCCCGGGTGCGGACAGGATCGGGTGTGGCGGGCGCCGTGCCGGTGGCGGACGCCCGCGCCCCGCGAACCGATCCGGGAGGTGAGGCCACCGATGGCCACCACGACGATCACGCGTACCGACCAGGACATCCAGACCGCCGTCCTCGACGAGCTGACCTGGGAACCCCGGGTACGCCCAAACGAGATCGGGGTGACCGTCACGGAAGGCGTGGTGACGCTGACCGGGTGGGTGGACAGCTACGCCAAGAAGTGGGCCGCCGAGCGGGCGGCGCACCGGGTGCCCCGGGTTCGGGCGGTCGCCAACGACCTCGCCGTCCGGATCGCCACCTCCGCCGAGAAGAGCGACCCGGAGATCGCCACCGCGGCCAGCCGGGCCCTGGAATGGGACGCCTTCGTGCCGATCGAGACGCTCGACGTGACCGTCGCCGACGGCTGGGTCACCCTGCACGGCGAGGTCGAGTGGGAGTACCAGCGCCGCGCCGCCGAGCGGGCGGTCGGCCGGCTCACCGGCGTACGCGGCGTGAGCAACGGGATCACGGTCCGGCCGGGTACCCGCCCCGACGGGCACCAGCTGGCCGAGCGGATCGTGGACGCGCTCGCCCGCAACCGCGCCACCGAGGCGGAGGGCATCAGCGTGCGGGTACACGGCGACACCGTGGTGCTGGAGGGCCTGGTCCACTCCGTGCCGGAACGCGAGGAGATCGAGCGGGTCGTCTGGTCCGCCCCCGGCATCCGCGAGGTGCACAACCACGTGACCGTGGACAAGGGGGCCTGATGACGACGCCCTTGCAGGTCACCACCGCGCGGCTGCGCATCCCGGTGACCGACACCGACCATGCCCGGGGGCCGGCCGACGCGCCGGTCACCATCGTCGAGTACGCCGACTTCCAGTGCCGGTTCTGCGGGGCCGCCCACGCGAACCTGGCCGAGGTGCTGCGCCAGCGCGCCGAGACCGTCCGGCTGGTCTACCGGCACTTCCCCATCGCCGAGGTGCACCCGTACGCGGAGAGCGCGGCGGAGGCGGCCGAGGCCGCCGGGCAGTGTGGCCGGTTCTGGGAGATGCACGACTGGCTGTACGAGCACCAGGACCAGCTCGACCCGGTGCACCTGTCGCTCGGCGTCGAACAGCTCGGGCTGCCGCCGGACGAGGTCGGCGCGGAGGTGGGCCGGCAGGCCCACGCCGACCGGATCCGGCGGGACTTCGTCGGTGGCATCCGCAGCGGGGTGACCGGCATCCCGACCCTGTTCGTCAACGAGGTGCGCCACGAGGGCGGCTACGACCTGGCGGACCTGCTGGCCGCGGTGGACGCCGCGGCGACCGCCTGACGCGTGTTAGGAAGGGCCCCCTGCACAACGCCAGGCGTTAACACGGGGCCCTTCCTTCAGATCAGCCGGAGTTCGCGTGCCCGGCGAACCGCTTCGCGCCGGCGGGTGGCGTCGAGCTTGCGGTAGATGTTCCGGACGTGGGTCTTCACCGTGTTGACCGACAGGGACAGCTCACTGGCGATCTCCACGTTGGACAGGATGCTCTGCAGGTAGCGCAGGATCGTCAGCTCCCGTTCGGTGAGCGGCTCGTCCAGCGCCCGCTCCGGCCCGCCCGACCGCTCGGCCGGCTCGTCGGCCCGCCGCTCGTCCGCCCCGCGTACCAGCTCGCTCACGGCCGCCCAGTGCGCCGTGCCGGAGTCCAGGTGCGCGGCGAGCAGGTCGCGCACCCCCCGTTCGGCGCGGGTGAAGAGCCGCCGGTACCCCTCCGGCGCGGCCAGGTCGAGCACCTGTTCCAGGACCCGCCCGGCCCGCCGCTCGTCGCCGCCGTCTCCGGCCAGGACCGCGTCGAGCAGGCCGGCGGCGAGCCGGACCGGCAGCGGCCAGGACCGCGCGGCGGGGGTGGCCCAGTCGGGCAGGGCCTGCCGCGCGGCGCGCGGGCTGCCGGCCCGCAGCTCCACCCGGGCCAGCGCCACCCCCAGCGCCGCCGCCTCCGCGCTCTCGGCGTCGACGCCCCGCAGCGCGTCGGTGAGCAGGCTCCGGGCGGTGTCCCCGTCGCCGGCGTCCGCCCGCAGCCGGGCCTCGGCGGCGGTGAGCCAGGCGGCCAGTTCCGGGCCCGGTGCCCGGTCCCGGGCCTCGGTGAGGGCCCGCAGCGCGGCGGCGGAGCGGCCGTCCGCGGCCAGCAGCTCCGCCCGGCAGAGCGCGGCCAGCGCCGCCGCCTCCGGCTGCCCGGTGGCCGGGCCGGCGAGGGCCAGGTGCGCCGCCGCCTCCGCCGGCTCGTCGCGGTGGCAGGCCACCAGAGCCAGTGCGAGGTACGCGTACCCACAGTCCAGGCGGGAGGACCAGCCCTGGCAGGCGGGTGCACCGAGCGCCGCCCGCGCGGCGCGTTCGGCCGCCCGTAGCTCGCCCCGGGCCGCGTCCAGCAGTGCCGACCGGCTGGCGTCGACCAGCTCCGTACGCGGTCGCCCCGCCTCCCGGGCCGCGGCGCGCGCCTCGGCGAACCGGTCCCGGGCGGCGGCCAGCTCGCCCTCGGCCAGCGACACCAGGCCGAGCGCGGTGCCGGCGACCGCCCGGGTGTCGGCGTCCTCCCCGGCACCGGCCCGCGGGTCGTCCCCGGGCCCGATGGCGGTGCGGGTGGCGAGCAGCCGGGCGGCGGAACCGCGTACCGCCGCGTGGTCCCCGGCGAGCCGGGCCAGGGTCAGCTCCAGCGCGGTGGCCAGCCGCCGGAACCGGTCCCGGCGCGGGGCGGGCAGGCCGCGGGCGTGCTCGGCGGCGCGCCGCAGGTGGTGGCCGGCGGCGTCGGCGTCGCCGGCGTACGCCCGCTCGGCGGCGCAGGCCAGTGCCAGCTCGGGATCCCGGCGAACCGCGTCGGCGGGCGGCTCGGGCGGCGGCGGGCCGGCCGGCACCTCCCCCTCGTACGGGGCCAGCTCGGGCCACCGGGTGATCAGCAGCTCGGTGGCCCGGTTCCACTCGCCCCCGGCCAGCGCGTGCCGCAGCGCCTCGGCCGGCCGGTCGTTGCCCGCGTACCAGCCGGCGGCCCGCAGGTGCAGGTCGCGCAGCTCCTCGGCGGGGAGCCGACCCAGCTCGTCGCGGAGCAGGTCGGCCAACAGCGGGTGGCACCGGTACCACGGCGGGTTGCCCCCGTCCTGCCGGAGGAAGCCGCCGGTGCGCGCCACGTCGGCCAACACCTGACCGGCGTCGGCCCGGCCGGTCACCGCCTCGGCGAGGTCGGCGCAGACGGCGACGGCGACGGCAGCGCGCCGCAGCACGTCCCGGGCCGCCGGGTCCAGCCGGGTGAGCACCTCGTCGCGCAGGTACCCGGCCACGTCCGGCTGGTCGCCGCCGAACCGCTCGACGCCCCGGGCCGGGTCGGCCTGGGCGCGCAGGGCCAGCGCGGCGAAGCGCAGCCCGGCCGGCCAGCCGCCGGTCCGCTCCCGCAACCGGGGCACCGCCGCGGCGGGCAGCGGCACCGCGTGCGCGACCAGCAGATCGGCCACCTCGTCGTCGGTGAACGCCAGGTCGTCCGGGCCGACCTCGGTGAGTTCCCCGGCCAGCCGCCAGCGGTGCAGCGGCAGCGGCGGGTCGCCCCGGGCGCCGGCCACCAGCCGCAGCCGCCCCTCGGTGTGGCGGAGCAGGAACTCCAGCCCGGTCAGCGCGGCCGGGTCGGTGATCCGGTGCAGGTCGTCCAGGACCAGCCGCACCGGACGCTCCCGGGCGGCGAGCGCCGCCGCGAGCAGTTCGAGCTGGTCGGGGCGGGGCGGGCTGTCCGGCACCGGCGGCCCTTCCTCCGGTACGCCCTCCGCGGCGGCCCGCAGCGCTGCCGCCAGGTACGACCAGAGCCGCTCCCCGGTGTCGCCCTCCTCCACCGCCACCCAGGCGGGCGGCGGCTCGGCCCGATCGGCCCGCGCCCACGAGGCCAGCAGCGTGGTCTTGCCCCAGCCGGCCGGGGCGGCGACCAGCGTGACGGGCCCGGCCACCGCCTGGTCCAGCCGGTCCAGCAACCGGGGCCGGACCAGCAGCGGCTCGGGCAGGGCGGCCGGAGCCAGCCGGGACGCCAGCAGCGGGGGCCTACCGACCCCGGTCGGCGGGGCCGGATCGCCCGCTCCCCGCGTCCCCGACCGGTCCGGGCCGGTCGACGTGACCTCGACCCGCTCAGCCTCCTCCGGCATGCGGCCCTCCCCCGTCGTGTCCGCTCCCCCGGGCGGCACGGGCTGCGGTTACCCGGCCCGGCACGGTTCACCCCTTCGGGGCGAACCCGCTTCACCCGACGGGGTCGGACCCTGAAGACACGCGGGCGGCCGGCGGCGCGTGGCCGGCCGCCCGCCGGGCCGCGACGACGGGAGGCGCAGGTGGCACGCATGGGACGACTGGCCGGTGGCGGGATCCTCGTGGTGGCGGCCGGGGCGGTCGCGGCCCGTGTCCTCGTACGCCGAGGGGAGCGCTGGCTTCACGCGGCCGGACCCGACCCGCGGCCCGGACGCTGGCAGGTGGTGACCGTGGCGGGCCGTCCCGAGGAGGTGCTGCCGCGCGGGCGCTGGCCGGAGCCGCTGCGCCGGCTCGACGGCGCCGTCGAGGTGCACGCCCGGTCGGCGCCGGGCGGGCGCGGCACGGAACTGGCGGCCCGGCCGCTCGGCGGTGAGCCGAGGCTGACCGGCCTGGCCGCCCACCTGGTCGGGGACGATCCCGGCGGGTTCATCCGGCAGGCGCTGCGGAAGACCAAGCAGCTCGCGGAGACCGGGGAGGTGCTGCGGCCGGACCGCTCCCGGCTGGACCGGCCGGGGGTGGCCGGGTGAGGGCGCTCTGCTGGGAGGGCGTCGACGCGCTGGCGGTCCGCCAGATACCGGACCCGGAGCTGCGCAACGCCCAGGACATGATCGTGCGGGTACGGCGGAGCGCCACCTGTGGGGCGGACCTGCCGCTGCTGGCGGGGCGGATCCCGTACCTGGCCGCCGGGGACGTGCTCGGGCACGAGTTCCTCGGCGAGGTGGTCGAGGTCGGGCCGGAGGTACGCCGGCACCGGGTAGCCGACCGGGTGGTGGTCTGCGCGGGGGTGGCCTGCGGGGCCTGCTGGTTCTGCCGGCAGGGCCTCTTCGCCTGCTGCGACAACGGCACCACCGGCGCGGCGGCGGCCGAATCGGCGTGGGGCCAGCCCACCGCCGGCTGCTACGGCCACCCCGGCCCGCTGGGCGGCTTCGCCGGCAGCCACGCCGAGTACGTGCGGGTGCCGTACGCCGACGTCGGCGCGTTCACCGTGCCGGACGAGGTCAGCGACGACCGGGCGGTGTTCGCCTCGGACGCCGCGCCGACCGGCTGGCTCGGTACGGAGTTGGGCGAGGTCACGCCCGGTGACGTGGTGGCGGTCTGGGGGGCGGGCGCGGTCGGCCAGCTGACCGCCGGGGCCGCGCTGCTGCGCGGGGCCGACCGGGTGATCGTCGTCGACGATCACGACGACCGGCTGCGGATGGTCGAGCGGCACGTGGGTGCGGAACCGCTCAACTACCGGTACGTGGACGTCACCGCCGAGCTGCGGGAGCGCAGCGGCGGCCGGGGCCCGGACGTGTGCGTGGAGGCGGTCGGCATGGCGGCCGAGCCGCCGGGCCTGCTGGCCGGCCGGCTCGGCGGCGGCGCGGACCGGCCGCTGGCGTTGCGTGAGGCGGTGCACGCCTGCCGCAAGGGCGGCACGGTGGTGGTGCTCGGCACCTGGACCGGGTTCGTCGACACGTTCCCGCTGGGCGCGGTGATGAACAAGGGCCTGACCGTACGCAGCGCCCGGCAGCACGGGCAGCGGTGGATCCCGATGCTGCTGGAGCGGATGGCCCGCGACGAGCTGCGTACCGAGCACCTGGCCACCCACCACCTGCCGCTGGAGCGGGGTCCGGACGGGTACGCGCTGTTCCGCGACCGGGCCGACGGCTGCGTCCGGGCGGTCTTCTCGCCGTGAGCCGCGCCGGCCGGGGTGGCACACTCGGCGGGTGCGCGACGACCGCCCGTACGATCTGGTCCTGCTCGGCGCCACCGGGTTCACCGGCGGCCTCACCGCCGAGTACCTGGCCCGGCACGCCCCGCCGGGGCTGCGCTGGGCGCTGGCCGGCCGCGACCCGACCAGGCTGGCCGGGGTACGCGAGCGGCTGGCCGGGATCGACGCGGGCCTGGCCGAGCTGCCGCTGCTGACCGCCGACGTCACCGACCCGGCGTCGCTGCACGCGGTCGCCGAGCGTGCCCGGGTGGTCGCCACCACCGTCGGCCCGTACCTCCGGCACGGGGAGCCGCTGGTCGCGGCGTGCGCCGCCGCCGGCACCGACTACGTCGACATCGCCGGTGAGCCGGAGTTCGTCGACCTGATGTACGTGCGCCACCACGCCGAGGCGGTGCGCACCGGCGCGCGGCTGGTGCACGCCTGCGGCTTCGACTCGATCCCGCACGACCTGGGCGTCTGGTTCACGGTCCGGCAGCTGCCCGCCGACGGGCCGGTCAGCGTGGACGGCTACGTCCGGGCCGGGGGACGCTTCTCCGCCGGCACGTACCACTCTGCGCTCACCGCGTTGTCGCGTGCCCGTCAGGCGCGGCGGGCGGCGAGGGCGCGCCGGGCGGTGGAGCCGCGGCCGGCGGGCCGCCGGGTCCGCGCGGTGCCCGGAAGGGTGGGCCGGGCGACGGAGGCCGGCGGGTGGGCGGTGCCGCTGCCCACCATCGACCCGCGGATCGTCCGCCGCTCGGCGGCGGCCCGCCCGGAGTACGGCCCGGACTTCCGCTACCGCCACTTCGCGGCCGTGAAGCGGCTGCCGACCGTCCTGGCCGCCGGGGTGGGGCTGGCCGCCCTGGTCGGGCTGGTGAAGCTGCCGCCGGCCCGGCGCTGGCTGCTCGGCCGGCTCGCCCCCGGGCAGGGGCCGAGCGCCGAGCAGCGGGCCCGGTCCTGGTTCCGGGTCCGGTTCGTCGGCACCGGCGGCGGCCGGACCGTGGTGACCGAGGTGGCCGGCGGCGACCCCGGGTACGACGAAACCGCCAAGATGCTCGCCGAGTCGGCCCTGTGCCTGGCCTTCGACGACCTGCCGCCCACCGCCGGGCAGGTGACCACGGTGACCGCGATGGGCGACGCCCTGCTGGAGCGCCTCACCCGGGCCGGCATCACCTTCCGCGTACTGCGGCAGAATTGACCCTCGACCAGGTTGAGACCACAGGATCACGGCGTGGAGAGCAAACTGCGCAGCATCGGCGAGCTGGCCCGGGCCAGCGGGCTGACGGTCAGCGCGCTGCGGTTCTACGACCGTTCCGGGGTGCTGGTCCCGGCACTGGTCGACCCGGCCACCGGCTACCGCTGGTACACCGACGACCAGGTCGCCCCGGCCCGGCTGGTCGCCGGGCTGCGCCGGGTCGGAATGCCGCTGGCCGGGATCGCCGAGGCCCTGGCGCAGCGGCACGAGCCGGCGGTGGTCCACCGGCTGCTGGACGCGCACCTGCGCCGGCTGGAGGACGGTCTCGCCGACGCCCGCCGTGAGCTCTCCCGGATCCGTACCCTGATCGATCCGGAGGAGATCGCCATGACCACCCGACTCGTGCTGCGCCGGGCCGACCTGGCCGCCGCCGTCGACGCCGTCCGGTTCGCCGTCGGCACCGACCCTGAGCTGCCGGTGCTGGCGGGCGTGCTGCTGGAGGTGGACGCGGACGGCGTACGGCTGGTCGCCACCGACCGACACCGGCTGGCGGTGGCCCGGGCGGCCGGGAAGGTCGACGGTCCGGCCGTGCGGACGCTGCTGCCGGCGGACGCGGTCGACGAGCTGCGCGCCCTGCTGGACACCGGCGAGGGGATCACGCCGGAGGCCCACCTCACCGTCGCGCCGGACCGGGTCGAGGTCGCGGTCGCCGGCCGCCCGGTGGCCGCCGCGGCGCTGCCGTACGACTTCCCGGACTACCGCCGGTTCCTGCACGGGCTGGTGCCCGGCGCGCCCGCGTACCGGATCCCGGTCGACGTGGTCGCCCTGCGCGGCGCGCTCACCGCCGACGACGCCCCGGTGGTGGTCCGCGAGTACGCCGGGGTGCCGGCCGAGGTGACCGTGCTCGGCCTGGACGGCCGGGGCGGGCTGCGCGTCGTCGGGCCGGACGACGCGGCGGACCCGGACGGGGTGCGGGTCGGGGTGAACCGGGAGTACCTGCTCGAGGCCCTGGACGCCGGGGACCGCGGCCAGCTCGTACTGGAGCTGGACGGGCCGATCACCCCGCTGGCCGTCCGCCGCCCGGACGACGCCGACGCGTTCTCCATCCTCATGCCGGTCCGGCTCTGACCCGCGCTCACCCGCAGCTCCGCCGGCCTGGCGGGCGGTCACCCTCCGTCATATCGCCCGCCAGCCCGCATCCACCCCACTTCCGCCTTTGCTTTGCAGTCATATGCGCAGCGGCAACCGTGGGTGACTGTTGCCCGTATGGCTGCAGAGCAAAGGGGCCGGTGGGGTGAGTCGGCCGGCACTGCGTCTACGCAGAGATGACCAGCTCAACAGGCGTCCGACGACGAGGCAGCGTGTTCACTCCGCCGCGGCAATCCGAGCTCCGTCACGGAACGTCACACGCCCGTCCGAAAACCCGACGGATCACGCAGCGTCATCACTGGTCAGTCGTCCTGTACCGGTTGGGCGGCCCGTCGGGCCGGGCCGGGCCGACGGGGCCGCGACGGTAGCATCTGGGGGTCCCACCTGACGGCCTGGACGGAGGCGTACGGAGCAGCATGCTCGACATGGAGTTGATCCGGAAGGATCGCGAGGCGGTGGCGACCGCGCTGGCGAAGCGGCTGGATCCCGCCGAGGTCGACCGGGCGTTGGACGAGATCCAGCGGCTCGACCAGGAACGTCGCGGCCTGATCACCGAGATCGACGCCGAGCGGCAGCGCCGCAAGGCGGAGGCGCGGGCGTACGCGGAGGCGAAGCGGGCCGGCAGGGAGCCGGAGCCGGTCGCGCCGGAGGCCGAGCGCAAGCAGCTCGCCGAGCTGGAGTCCCAGCTGGACGAGGTGCAGTCCCGGCTGCGCACCGCGATGAGCGAGCTGCCCAACCTGCCCGCCGACGATGTCGTCGCCGGCGGCAAGGAGGCGAACCGGGTCGTCAGGACCTTCGGCGAGCCGCCGGCCATCGAAAAGGTACGGGACCACGTGGAGCTGAGCCGCGCGCTCGGCCTGGTCGACCACGAGCGCGGGGTCAAGCTCGGCGGTTCCGGCTTCTGGATGTACACCGGCATGGGCGCCCGGCTGGAGTGGGCACTTCTCAACTGGCTGATCGAGCAGGACATCCAGGCCGGGTACGAGTTCCTGCTTCCGCCGCACCTGCTGCTGGACAGCGCCGGCTTCGCCGCCGGCCAGTTCCCCAAGTTCTACGACGACGTCTACCATCTGGACCGCCAGTCCGCCCCGCGCGGGCAGTTCCTGCTGCCCACCGCGGAGACGGCGATCCTCGGGGCGTTCCAGGACGAGATCCTGGAGACCGCGAAGCTGCCGCTGAAGGCGTTCGCCTACACCCCGTGCTACCGGCGCGAGGCCGCCGGCTCGCACTCCGACGAGCGTGGCACGGTCCGTGGCCACCAGTTCAACAAGGTGGAGATCTTCCAGTTCACCCTGCCCGAGCAGGCGGACGCCGCGCTGGCGGAGATGGTCGCCCACGTGGAGCGCCTGGTCGAGGGGCTGGGCCTGCACTACCAGACCAGCCTGCTCGCGGCCGGCGACGCCAGCGCCTCGATGAAGAAGACCCTCGACATCGAGGTCTGGATGCCGAGCACCGGCAAGTACAAGGAGGTCTCGTCGGTCTCCTGGGCCGGCGACTACCAGGCCCGCCGGGCGGCCATCCGCTACCGCGAGCCGGGCGGCAAGCAGACCCGCTTCGTGCACACCCTCAACGGTTCGGCGCTGGCCACCAGCCGCCTCTTCCCGGCCATCCTGGAGCAGTTCCAGCAGCCCGACGGCTCGGTGCTGGTGCCCGAGGTGCTCCGCGACAAGCTCGGCACCGACCGGCTCACCCCGGTCCGCTGACCGGTCGACCCGCGACGGCGGGGGTCGGGCCTCGCCCGGCCCCCGCCCCTTTTTGCCTTGGCAGTGATGTATTTCCATGCGTTGACAGCGACTGCAAGCGGCTTGTAACCTTGCCGAAAATTTCAGGCCGCCTCTGCAAGAAGCCGGCACTGAAGCTCACTCCCGCGCCGCAACACCCCGTCCCCCCGTCCCCGCAGGAGTCCCCGATGCAGCAACGTCGACGCCGCGTGGCCCTCGCCCTCGGCCTGGCCGCCAGCCTGCTCATCCCGACCAGCGTGGCGGCGCCCCCGGCCGCCGCGGCCACCCCCGGCAGCAAGAAGGTCATCGTCCAGCTCTTCGAGTGGAACTGGGCCTCGGTGGCCAGCGAGTGCACCAACGTGCTGGGCCCCAAGGGGTACGGCTACGTACAGGTCTCCCCGCCGCAGGAGCACGTCACGGGCAACCCGTGGTGGGTGGCCTACCAGCCGGTCAGCTACCGGATCGAGTCACGCAAGGGCACCCGGGCGCAGTTCCAGTCCATGGTGAACACCTGCCACGCCGCCGGGGTGAAGGTGATCGTGGACGCGGTCGTCAACCACATGTCCGGACAGGACAACGGCGGCACCGGTTGGGCCGGCACCACGTACGGCCACTACAACTACCCGGGCAACTACGGGTCGCAGGACTTCCACTACTGCGGTCGCAACGGCAACAACGACATCGTCAACTACCAGGACCGGTACGAGGTGCAGAACTGCGAACTGGTCAACCTCGCCGACCTCAGGACCGAGTCGGACTACGTACGCACCCGGCTCGCGACGTACCTGAACGACCTGCTCTCGCTCGGCGTGGACGGGTTCCGGCTGGATGCCAGCAAGCACATGCCGGCCGCCGACATCGCCGCCATCAAGGGCAAGCTCTCCCGCTCGGCGTACCTCGTGCAGGAGGTCATCTACGGCGCCGGTGAGCCGATCCAGCCGACCGAGTACACCGGCAACGGCGACGTGCACGAGTTCCGGTACGGCAAGGACCTGGCCCGGATGTTCAACACCGAGCGGCTGGCGTACCTGAAGAACTTCGGCGAGTCCTGGGGTTACCTGCCCGGCAGCCAGGCGGTGGTCTTCACCGACAACCACGACACCCAGCGCGACGGCGGGGTGCTGACCTACCGGGACCGGGGCGAGTACGCCCTGGCCAATGCCTTCATGCTGGCCTGGCCGTACGGCACGCCGGCGGTGATGTCCAGCTACACGTTCAGCAACCGGGACCAGGGCCCGCCCTCGGACGCCGGCAACAAGACGCTCAACACCACCTGCTACTCCGGCTGGGAGTGCGAGCACCGCTGGCGGGTGATCGCCAACATGGTCGCCTTCAACAACGCCACCCAGGGCGCTGGCGTCGCCAACTGGTACGACAACGGCTGGCAGCACATCGCGTTCAGCCGGGCCGGCAAGGGCTACCTCACCATCAACGACGAGGACTTCGCCATCACCGGCCGCTCGTACTACACGGGCCTGCCCGCCGGCCGCTACTGCGACGTCATCCACGGCGACTACAGCAACGGCTCCTGCAGCGGGCCGGTGATCACCGTCGACGGCAACGGCTGGTTCGCCGCCAACATCAACGCCCACGACGCGGTCGCCATCCACATCGGCGCGAAACTGTCCTGACCATCGGCGCCGCCGTTCGCGGCGCCCGAGGCCCCCCGCACGGTCATTGCCGGAGCGGGGGGCCTTCGGTCGGTTACAGTCGAGTTCGTGCTGTTTGACCGATTGGGCTCGCGGTGGGCCCTCGGCTGGCTCCTCGCCGCGGTCGGCGTACCGCTGCTGCTGGTGGCGGCGCTGCTGGTCGGGCGGGCATTGACCGGCACGCCGGCCCCCGCCCCGGCCGCCGGGGCGCCCGTGCCCGACGCCACCGTGCCGGCGTCGCCGTCCGCGAGCCCGGCTCCGGAGGAGTCCGTGCCACCCGCGGCGCCCGCCTCGGACGACCTGCCGGTGGTCACGTACGACCCGGCACCCCGTGGGTTCCCGGCCGACCCCGGCACGGGCGACATCCGGCCGCTCACCGAGGGCGTCACGCCGATGCGCAACGTCGCCGCCTACGACCGGCCGGGCGGGCGACCCCTGGCCTTCCTCGCCCCCACCATCAGCGGCGTCAAGCTGACCGCGCCGATCGTCGAACGGCGGGTCGGCTGGACCGCCGTGCTGCTGCCCTCGGCCAACCGCCGGATCGCCTGGCTCCCGGCGGGCGGCTGGCGCACCGTCGCGCTGCGGGACCAGATCGTGGTGGAACGAAAGGCGCACCGCCTCACCTGGTACCGGGACGGCCGCGCGGTCCAGTCCTGGGAGGTCAGCCTCGGCATGCCGGGCCAGTCCACCCCGCTCGGCCGCACCTTCATCCTCGGCCGCACACCGCCGCCCGAGTCGGTCTACGGCGGCGTGGACATCTTCGCCCTGGGCGCGATCCCCGACGACCCGGACGCGGTGCCGACCGGCCTGCGCGGCGCCCACATCGGACTGCACAGCTGGTACACCGACGCCCCGCTCGGCAAGGACGTCACCAACGGCTGCATCCGACTGACCCGCAGCGGCCAGCGCAAGCTGCTGGCCGAGGTTCCCCCGGGCACCAGCGTCGTGGTGGTCGACCAGCTCCCCACCCCGCCGCCGACCGCCTGACCCGGGGAACTGCCGGGCGGCCGGCCGCGTCTCATCCGCCATGTGGAGACGACAGACCACACTGCTCGCCCTGCCGCTCGCGCTCGCCGCCTGCGGCACCGCCGGCCCGGCCCCGGTCCCGCCGGATTCGGCCCCGGTCCCGTCGGATTCGCCCCTGGCCTACGCCACCCCGTCACCGGTACGGCCCGACTGCGGCGTCTGGACGCTCGCCCAGGGCCGCCGCCTGCCGGCCGAGGCCGCAGACTGCTTCGACGACGCGCTGCGGGACGGGCAGGAGGTCCGGATGAGGGTGACCGCCCCGTCGCTCGAGGGTGACCCGATCACCAACGACTACGTCGTGCGGGGCGACGGCCGGGTCGAGGTGACCGTCGACGCCCGCCGGGACCGGTACGGCTCGGGCCGCGTGGAGCGAATGGTCTGCTCCGGGCCGGTGACCTACGCGCCGGCGCCGGCCTTCACCACCTGCTCCACCCCGACCCCGGTCTGACCGGCCTACTCGCCGAGCAGCCAGCCGTTCTCCTCGGCGACCCGGACCGCGTCCGCCCGGTTGCGGGCGCCGGTCTTGCCGATCGCCGAGGAGAGGTGGTTGCGGACCGTCCCCTCGGACAGGTGCAGGATGGCCGCCAGCTCCGCCACCGTGCCGCCGGACCGCGCGGTGCGCAGCACCTCGGTCTCCCGCTCGGTGAGCGGGCTCGCCCCGGTGGCCAGGGTCTCCGCGGCCAGGGTCGGGTCGACCACCCGCAGCCCGGCGTGCACCCGGCGTACCGCGTCGGCGAGCTGCCGGGCCGGGGTGTCCTTCACGACGAACCCGTTCGCGCCCGCCTCCATCGCCCGGCGCAGGTAGCCGGGCCGCCCGAAGGTGGTCACCACCAGCACTCGGCAGCCGGGCACCGCCGCCCGCAGCGCCGCGGTCGCGGCGATCCCGTCCAGGCCGGGCATCTCCACGTCGAGCAGGGCCACGTCGGGCTGCGTACGCCGGGCCTCCGGGACGACCTCGTCGCCCCGGCCCACCTCGGCGACGACGGTCAGGTCCGGCTCCAGCGACAGCAGCGCCGCGAGGGCGCCTCGGACCAGCGCCTGGTCGTCGGCGAGCAGCAGCTTGATCGGCTCGGTCATCCGCGCGTCCACCCTCCCCGGGGCGACCCGCCCCGCTCCCCCACGTCAGCTGTTCGCCGCCACGGCGACCCGCAGCAGGAAGCCGCGGCCGTCGGAGCGGCGGCCGACGGTGACGGTGGCTTCCAGCCGCCGCGCCCGCTCGCGCAGCCCGACCAGGCCGTGCCCCGCCGCGCCGGGCTCCCCGACCGGCCCCCGGCCGTCGTCGCTGACCTCCACGGCGCAGCGGTCCACCCGGATCTCGCAGTGCCGGGCGCCGCTGTGCCGCACCACGTTGGTCACCCCCTCGCGTACCGTCCAGCCGAACAACTCGTCCCGCTCCGCCGGAAGCTGCGGGGCCGTCTCCGGCAGCTCGGCCACGATGCCCGCGGCGGCCAGCGCCGAGCGGGCGCCGGCCAGCTCCGCGGCGAGCCGCACCCCCCGGTACGCCCCGACGGTGCCCCGCACGTCGGCGAGGGCCTGCCGGGCCAGCCGCTCCACGTCGGCGATCTCGGTGGCCGCCCGGGCCGGGTCCAGCTCCAGCAGCCGGCCGGCCAGCTCCGCCTTGACCGCCACCACGGTCAGCGAATGGCCCAGGATGTCGTGCAGGTCGCGGGCGGTGCGGGCCCGTTCCTCGGCCACCGCGAGCCGGCGGATCTCCTGCTGGGCGGCCTGGAGCTCGGCGTTGCGCTGAGCCAACCGGGACACCCCGAACATGGCGAACGAGGCGAGCAGCACCGCGAAGACCACGGTGCCCTCCGCCTCCCAGCCGGGCACCAGGGCTGCCGCCACCGGCGGGGTCAGCGCGGCGAGCGCCACCACGGCCAGCGCCTGCCGGTTCGGCAGCAGGAACACCGCCGCGGCCGCGACGAAGACCAACGTGGTGAGCCAGTCGCCCCCGGTGCCGGGGATGCCGGCGAGCCCGAGGCCGACCATTCCCGCCAGAGCCGCCCAGGCCCGACCAGCCGGGATGGCCTGGCATGCCTGGCGGCGGGCCCGCGCCCACTGGAAGACGCACACGTAGCAGACACCGAAGGCGACGAGGGTCGACGCGCCCAGCACCCGCCGCCAGACCTCGGGCTGGTGCAGGGCGGTGTGCAGCGGGATGTTGAGGAAGAAGAGCCAGACCGCGGCCAGCAGCCAGCCGGTGACCCGCCAGTGGGTCCTCGGCTGGCTGGATTCCGGCGGCGGGTTCACGGTGAACACGCTAACCCGGCCCGCACGAAGTCAGACGCGGCTGGTGTCCCGGCGGAACAGCCGGGCCGCGCCGAGGCCGAACACCGCCGTCCAGGCGACCAGGTTGCCCACCGATGTCCAGTCCAGACCGTCCCCGGTCAGCGGGGCGCGGGCGAGCTGGCCGACGCCGTACACCGGGGTGAACTTGGCGATCTCCTGGAAGGCGTGCGGCAGCAGCTCGAGCGGCACGAAGAGCCCGCCGAACATGGCCAGGATGGCCAGGATCGGGCCCATGAACTGCATGACGTTCTCGGCCGGGGCGAGATAGCCGACGAAGAGCCCGAACGCGGCGAAGACCAGCGAGCCGACCCAGGCGGCCAGGCCGGCGAGCAGCCAGACGTCGGCCGGCAGGCGTACGCCGGCGGCGGCACCGACCGCGAACTCGACCAGCACGCCGACCAGCCCGAGCACCATCGCGGTGGCCACCTTCGTCGCCACGTACGCGGCCGGACGCAGCGGGGTGAGCCGGAGCTGCCGGCTCCAGCCCAGCGCCCGCTCGGTGGCGACCGCCGCCCCGGCGCTGGTGGTGGCGACCATCGCCGCGTACACGGAGAGGCTGATCATGATCCAGCCCATGACCGGGCTGCCGTTCGGCAGCTCCTGGCCGCGCTGCGGCAGCCCGAACAGCAGGAAGAAGACCGCCGGCATGATCAGCGTGAACATCAGCGTGCGGCGGTTGCGCAGCAGTCGGCGGATCTCGATACCGAGCACCGCCGTGGAGAACCCGCCGAGGGCGGGCAGCCGGCGGTCGACGGTCCGGGCCGGGGGCGAGGTCGGGGTGGACGAGGCGGCGAGGGTCATCTCAGGCTCCGGTGGGCTGCGCGGTGTCGGCGGTCAGGCTGTCGGTGGTGAGGGCGAGGAAGGCGTCCTCGAGGTTGCGGGAGGTGATCTCGACGTCCCGGGCGGCGGTGCGGGTGAGCAGGTGCCGGGCGACCGAGTCCGAGTCGTCGGTCCGCACCAGCACCGCGTCGCCGCGTACCTCGACCGCCCGTACGCCGGGGAGCACGGCGAGGGCGGCCTGGTCGACGCCGGGCAGGGTGGCCCGGACGGTCCGGCCGGCGGCCAGGTTCTTGATCTCGGCGGTGGTGCCGTCGGCGATCACCCGGCCCTGCCGGACCAGCACGATCCGGTCCGCGTAGGCGTCGGCCTCGTCGAGGTAGTGGGTGGCGAAGATGACGGTCCGGCCGGCCCGGGCGTCCGCCCGGATCGCCTGCCAGAAGTCCCGCCGCCCCTCGACGTCCATGCCGGTGGTGGGCTCGTCGAGCACCATCAGGTCCGGGTCCGGCAGCAGCGCCAGGGCGAAGCGCAGCCGCTGCTGCTGGCCGCCGGAGCACTTGCCCACCGGGCGATCGGCGAGGTCGGCGATCCCGGCCCGCTCCAGCACCTCGGCGACCGGCCGGGTGTACGCGTAGAAGTGCGCGGTCATGCGTACCGTCTCGGCGACGGTGAGATCCTTGAGCAGGCCGCCGGTCTGCATCACGGCGGCGATCCGGCCGAGCCGGACGGCGTCGGCCGGCGGGCCGCCGAAGATCCGGACGGTGCCGGCGTCCGGGCGGGCCAGCCCGAGCATCATGTCCACGGTGGTGGTCTTGCCGGCGCCGTTGGGGCCGAGGAAGGCCACCACCTCGCCTTGCTGGACGCGGAGGCTGAGCCCGTCGACGGCGGTCACCGGGCCGAAGGTCTTGGTGAGTCCGGCCAGCTCGACGGCCGGTGGGGTGTCGGTCATGACCACGATGCTCCGGGAGACCGCCCTGTCGTCCCCGGAGCGTGCGTCACCTTCCACCCGTGACATTTGTCAGGGGCCCGGCCGGGGAGGGGAGTGACGGCGTCCGGGCCGGGTAACCGCCGGGTCCGCGCACCGCGACACGGGGAGGTCACCATGGCGGCACCGGCGGGACGAGTCGACACGATCGTGCTGATCCACGGCCTCTGGCTGACCTCGCGCAGCTGGGAACGCTGGGCCGACCGGTACCGGGCGCGGGGCTTCCAGGTGCTGACGCCGGCGTGGCCCGGCATGGAGGCCGAGGTCGAGGAGCTGCGCGCCGACCCGACCCCGATCGCCGGGCAGCGGATAGCCGACATCACCGACCACTACGCCCGGATCATCCGGGAGCAGCCCCGTCCGCCGATCATCATGGGGCACTCGTTCGGCGGCCTGATCGCCCAGCTCCTGGTCGCCCGGAGGCTGAGCGCCGCCGCTGTGGCCGTTCATCCCGTTCCGGTCGACGGGGTGCAGGAGTTCCCGTTGAGCACCCTACGGTCGGTCTTTCCCGTCCTGGACAGCCCGACCCACCTGCACCGTGCGGTGCCGATGAGCCCGGACGACTTCCACTACGTCTTCGGCAACACGATGAGCCGGCGGGAGTCCGACGCGGCCTGGGAGCGGTACGCCGTCCCCGCCGCCGGGCACGTCCTGTTCGAGGCCGTCTTCTCCAACCTGGAGCCGGGCGGAGTCACGAAGATCGACAGCCACGAGTCGAACCGGGCACCGCTGCTGCTGCTCGCCGGCGACGCCGACAACGTCGTGCCGCCCCGCACGGTCCGCCTCAACGCCGACATCTACCGGCCCTCCCGGTCCCTCACCGGCTACCAGGAGTTTCCCGGCCGCTCTCACTTCGCGATAGCCGGCCCGGGCTGGGAGGAGGAGGCCGACTTCGCCCTGGAGTGGGCGATGGAAGCCGCCAACGAATTCTCCCAAACCGTCCTCACCCAGGCCCCCGGCCGCCGCTGACCGCCACCCGCCGTTGCAGCCTCCTCCGGTTCGCTCGGCCAAGGAGCGCGGAGCGGGATTCGACCACGCGCCCGCCCAGGGCTCAGTCAGGGCGGAAAGCACCGCCTAAGCGTTGATAGGCGTCGATAAGCTTCCCATCCGGCGTCGGTCGACGTCCAGCCTCGGCCCCGCGCGCACCCCGCGGGCGCGGCACGGCATCGGCCGGGGGCTCGGCCAGCTTCCGCCAGAGGAACTCCAGCGTCAGCGCCGAGATGAAGGCGCGCTGCTCGTTGTTCGCCGCCGCGCCGTGGCCGCCTTCGACATTCTCGTAGTACGACACGTCGTGGCCGTGCTCGCGGAGCCGGGCCGCCATCTTGCGGGCGTGCCCCGGATGCACCCGGTCGTCGCGGGTGGAGGTGATGAACAGGACCGGCGGATACGGCCGGTCGCTGCGGATGTGGTGATAGGGCGAATACTCCCGCAGGTAGGCCCAGTCCTCTGCCCGGTCCGGGTCGCCGTACTCGGCCATCCACGAGGCACCGGCCAGCAACCGGTGGTAGCGCCGCATGTCCAGCACCGGCACGTGCGCGACGACCGCGCCGACGAGCGACGGATAGCGGGTCAGCATCACGCCCATGAGCAGCCCGCCATTGCTGCCGCCCTCGACGCCGAGCCGCTCCGGCGTGGTGATCCCCCGGGTGACCAGGTCGGCCGCGACCGCCGCGAAGTCCTCGTACGCCCTGGGCCGGTTCTCCCGTAGCGCGGCCCGGTGCCACTCCGGTCCGTACTCCCCGCCGCCCCGGATGTTCGCCACGACGTACGTGCCACCCCGGACCAGCCAGCCCCGGCCGACGGTCCCGCTGTAGTACGGGGTCATCGAGACCTCGTATCCGCCGTACCCGGTGAGCAGCGCTGGCCCGCCGGCCGCCCGCGGGTCCCCCACCACGAAGTACGGCACCCGGGTGCCGTCGCGCGAGGCGGCGAAGAACTGGCGTACCGCCAGGCCCTCCCCGTCGAAGAACGCCGGCGCCCGCTTGAGGGCCTCGACCGCGCCACCGACCTGCCCGAGTCGCAGCGTCGCCGGTTGGAGAAACCCCTCCGAGGCGAGCAGGTAGTCGTCGTCCCTGTCCGGGTCGGTGTCGACGATCCAGCTGTGGTCGTCGTCCGGCACTCCCGCGAGCGGCTCCCGCCGCCACCCCGTCTCGCCGGGGGTCAGCACCTCCAGCCGGCTGCGCACGTCGGCGAGGGCGGTCAGGATCAGGTGGTTGCGGGTCCAGGCGTGGTGGCTCAGCGCCGTACGGCCGTCCGGCCGGAAGAGCACCGTCAACTCCCGCGCCCCGGCGAGGAACTCGTCGAACCGGGCCGCCAGCAGGGTGCCGGCGGGATGGGTGACCCCGCCGACCGGCCACGGCGAGCGCAGCAGGATCACCAACCACTCCCGGTGCACGTCCCACCGCGCGTCCTCCGGCACCGGAATCCGGATCCGCCCGCCCGGCTCCGTCAGCAGGAAGTTCTCGGTCCGGTAGAAGTCGAGGCTGCGGCCCACGAAGTCACGTTCGAAGCCGGGTGTCGGGTCGTGCGAGGCGTACGCGGCGAGGTCCTCGGCGTCCGCCTCGTAGACCACCTCAGCCTCGGACAGCGGCGTGCCCCGCCGCCAGCGCTTCGCGAGGCGCGGGTAGCCGGACCTGGTCAACGACCCGGGCCCGAAGTCGGTGCCGACGTAGATGTGGTCGGAGTCGATCCAGCAGACGTCGCTCTTGGCCTCGGGCAGCCCGAACCCGTCCTCGACGAAGGCCCGCCGGCGCAGGTCGTACTCGCGTACCACGACCGCGTCGGCGCCGCCCCGGGACAGGCTGATCAGGCAGCGCTCGTACCCGGACCGCAGCACCGTCACCTTCCGCCAGACCCAGTTCTCGCCCTCCTCGGCGGCCAGCGCGTCGACGTCGAGCAGCACGTCCCACTCGGGCTCCGCCCGGCGGTACCGGTCACGGGTGGTGCGCCGCCAGAGCCCGCGCGGATGCGTCGCATCGGTCCAGAAGTTGTAGTAGAAGCCGTCCCCGCGCCACGAGGGGTAGGGGATGCGGTCCTCGGCGTCGAGCACCTGCCGGATCTCGGCCCGCAGGGCGACGAACCGCTCGCCGCCGGTCAGCACCGCCATGGTTTCCGCGTTGCGCTCCCGCACCCACCCGGCGGCTTCCGCCCCGTCCAGGTCCTCCAGCCACAGGTACGGGTCATCACCCTCATCGATTTCCACGTAGCAACTATCCCCGACAAGGTCCCCGCAACCAGGTCCCGCTGTCGGCATTGCGCCAATCCGGCTGGCATGGGTGCCTGATCGGCGGGTATGACGGGGGCCATGAGGGCGAGCTTCCGGCTTGGCCGGATCGCGGGGGTACCCGTCGGGGTCAACTGGAGCGTCCTGGTCATCTTCGCGCTGATCGCGTGGGCGCTGTCGGCCAGTCTGTTCCCGCGCTCCTACCCCGGCCATTCGGCCTTCGCGTACTGGGTGGCGGGGTTTGCCGCGGCCGTGGTGTTCTTTCTCGGCCTGCTCGCCCACGAGGTGGCGCACGCGGTGATCGCCAAGCGTAACGGGATCGAGGTCGAGGACATCACGCTCTGGCTCTTCGGCGGGGTGTCCAAGCTGAAGGGCGAGGCCCGGGATCCCGGTGCCGAGCTGCGGATCGCCGGGATCGGGCCGCTGGTGAGCCTGGTGATCGGGATCTTCTTCGGGGTGATCGCGGCACTCATCGCGCTCGGCGGTGGGCGCGGCCTGCTGGTCGGCGCGCTGTCCTGGCTGGCCGGCATCAACGTGCTGCTGGCGATCTTCAACGTGCTGCCCGCCGCCCCGCTCGACGGCGGACGGCTGCTGCGCGCGGTGGTGTGGCGGGCCACGGGTGACCGGACGAAGGCGTCGGTCGTCGCCGCCCGGGCCGGCTGGGGCCTCGGAATCGTGCTGATCGCCATCGGGATCTGGCGGTTCTTCACCGGCGCCGGGGTGGGCGGGCTCTGGCTGGCGCTGATCGGCTGGTTCCTGATCGGGGCCGCCGGCGCGGAAGAGCGCCAGGCCCGGATGGGCAGCGCGCTGCAGGGGGTACGCGTCGCCGACGTGATGACCCCGCAGCCGCAGACCGCCTCCGGGGAGATGACTGTCGCCGACTTCGTGGACCACTACCTGTTCGCGTACCGGCACACGGCGCTGCCGCTTACCGAGGACGGGCGACCGGTCGGCCTGGTCACCCTCGACCGGGTACGCGGTATCCCGGCCGACCGGCGGGCCTCCACCACGCTGGCCGAGGTCGCCTGTCGGGCCGACGACCTGGTGCTCGCCAAGCCGGACGAGCAGCTCACCGACCTGCTCCCCCGGCTCAGCGCGTGCGCCGACGGCCGGGCGCTGGTGGTGATGGAACAACGGCTGGTCGGGATCGTCTCCCCGAGCGACATCAGCCGGGCGGTGCAGCGCGGCAACCTACGCGAGCAGACGGCCACCGGACGCGGTTAATCACGCGGAAAGTAGCGGTCGAGCTCGTCGGTGCGGAACTTCCCGGCCGGGTCCAGGTCGCGCAGCAGGGCCCGGAAGTCGTCGTGGCGGGGGTACGTCGCGGCCGGGTTGCGGACGAAGAGCTTGCCCCAGTGCGGGCGCGGCGCGAAGGGCGCCAGCCGTTCCTCCACCTCGGCCAGCACCGGGGCCACAGCCGTCGGATCGCCGATCCAGGTGAAGTGGACGGCCAGGCTGTCCCGGTCGTGGTTCGGGCTGAGCCACAGCCCGTCGGCGGCGACCGTACGCAGCTCGCAGACCTGCAGCACCGCGGCGATCCGCTCGGCGGCCGGGTCGAGCGCGGCGAGCGCGGCGCCGGCCGACGCCCGCGGCAGGTGCCATTCCGACTGGAGTTCGTCGCCGCTGCTCGGGGTGAAGCCGAGCCGGAAGTGCGGTAGCCGCTCGTGCCACGGCCCGGGCTCGCCGAGCTGCGGGGTGCAGTGCTCCGCCGGCATCCCGGGCACCGGATGGCAGGGCGCGTCGGCGGCGACGGTGTCCAGCCAGTCCGCCGGGAGGGGCGGCTCGTCGGCCCGCTGCTTGAGCCAGACCTGATCCAGCCTCGACGAGCGCCAACGGGTGAAGACGCTGACGCTGTACGCGGCCCGGCAGGCGGCGTCGAGCGCGGCGCGGGGCAGGCCGAGGCGGACGTACTGCCGGACGTCGAAGGTGGGCACCACGTCGAGGGTGACCCGGGTGACCACGCCCAGCGCGCCGAGGTTGACCACCATTCCGGGGAAGCGCGGATCGGCGCGGTCCACGGTGAGCAGGTCGCCGTCGGCGGTGACCAGCTCCAGTACGGCCACGGCGGTGGCCAGGTTGCCGTGCGCCGGGCCCGACCCGTGGGTGGCGGTGGCGACCGCGCCGGCCACCGAGATGTGCGGCAGCGAGGCGAGGTTGGCCAACGCGTACCCCGCGGCGTGCAGGCGGGTGGCGACGTCGCCGTAGCGCAGGCCGGCGGCGACGGTGACGGTGCCGCGGTCGCGGTCCAGCTCGACGGTGGGCGGCAGCCCGGTCACCGAGACCAGGTCACCGGTGGTGTCGCCGAGCCGGTTGAACGAGTGCCCGGTCCCCACCGCCCGGACCCGGTCGGCGCCGGCCACCAGCCGGCGCAGCTCGTCCAGGCTGGCCGGCTGGTGGCGCGCCCGGGCGGCGTACCGGATGTTGCCGGCCCAGTTGCGGCCCGTCACGGTCACGTGGTGGCCTCCCGATCGGTGCTGGGTTCCTCGGCGAGCGCGGCGCAGAGCGCGTCGAGCGCGGCGTCGACCTGGCCCATGTCGTACCCGCGCAGCCCGACGACGAGGCCCTCCGCCCGGGCCTGCTCGATCTGCGCGCGGGCGGCCCGCCGCTCGGCCGGGCCGCCCCGGGCCAGCGCCTCCTGGGCGCGGCCCACCAGCTCGTCGACCTCCGCCGTGCCGTAACCCCGCAGAGCGACGGTGAACGCGATCTCCGTCCCGGGGAGCCAGCCGGTCTGCGGGGTACGCGCGTCGGTGAACCGGCCACCGGAGTACCGGGTCAGCGCCGCCGCCACCTCGTCGGGGCTCTCGCGTACCTGGGTGAGGTGGAGCAGCTCGACGGCGGGCCGCCCGTCGCGCGGGTGCCGGGCGGTGGTTCGCCGGCCGAGGCCGGCCGCTGGCACCCCGACCAGCCGGGCCTGGTCGTCGAGGGCGAGCGCCTCGAAGTGCTCCCACCGGTACGTCCCGCGCAGGCCCGGACGGCGCACGTCCAGTCCCTCCGGCCCGATCACGAAGCGGAACGGCCGCACCGCGCCGACCAGCACCGCGCCGCTGATGGCGACGACCCCCAGCGCGGCCAGCATGCGCAGCAGCCAGCCCGCGCCGGCGACGAGCACCATCACCCCGCCCAGCACGCAGACGATGGCCAACGGCAGTGTCCCGCGGCTGCGGTGCAGTTCCATCTCGTACCCCCGAATCCGACGCCGCCGTCCGGGTGCATTTTCCGCCCACCTGTCAAGGCACGGTTGGCCCGACCCGGACGGGGAACCCGGTGCCGATGAGCAGCTACCGCGGCCTCGTCCTCGACCCGACCGGCAGCCCGCCGCCAGGGCATCCGGTGCCGGCACCGGTCCCCGAGCCGGAGCCGGAGCCCCCCGGGCCCGGCCCGGCCCCCCGGGCGGCGGTCGGGCTCAGAGTTGCCGCATGACCTCGGTGGCGACCAGCTCCAGGTGGTCCAGGTCGGCCAGGTCGAGCACCTGGAGGTAGACCCGGCTGCTGCCGATCGCGGCGTACCGGCCGAGCTTGTCGACGATTTCGGCGGGCGTGCCGGCGAGGCCGTTCTGGCGCAGCTCGGCGGGCTCCCGGCCGATCGCGGCGGCACGCCGGGCCACCTCGGCCTCGTCCCGCCCGCAGCAGAGCACCAGGGCGTTGGACCAGATCATGCCGGCCGGGTCCCGCTCGATGTCGGCGCAGGCGTCCTTCACCCGCTGGAACTGGGCCGCCGAGTCCTCCACGGAGGCGAACGGCAGGTTGAACTCGTCGGCGTACCAGGCGGCGAGCCGCGGGGTCCGCTTCGGGCCCATGCCGCCGACCAGGATCGGCGGGCGGGGCTGCTGCACCGGCTTGGGCAGCGCCGGCGAGTCGCTGACCGGGTAGTACTTGCCGGGGAAGTCGAAGGTCGCGCCGGCCGGGGTCGCCCAGAGGCCGGTGATCACGGCGAGCTGCTCCTCCAGCCGGTCGAAGCGCTCCCCGAGCGGCGGGAACGGGATGCCGTACGCGGTGTGCTCGTCGGCGTACCAGCCGGTGCCGATCCCCAGCTCCACCCGGCCGCCGCTCATCTGGTCGACCTGCGCCACGGTGATCGCGAGCGGGCCGGGGAGCCGGAAGGTGGCCGCGGTCATCAGGGTGCCGAGCCGGATCCGGGCGGTGTCCCGGGCCAGGCCGGCGAGGGTATAGAAAGGACGGGTCCCTTGTTAACGCCTGACGTAGCGGAGGGTGCCCCTCTTAACAGCCGAGGCAAGCGCATATGCCTTGACAGGCATATGACCAGGGGGGCATATTGAGAGGGTGTCCGTCGACGCCTTCGCCGTCCTGGCCGAGCCCACCCGGCGCCGCATCCTCGACCGGTTGCGCCGGGCCGAGAGCAGCGTGGGCGACCTCGTCGACGCGCTGGGGATGAGCCAACCGGCCGTCTCCAAGCACCTCAAGGTGCTCCGCGAGGCCGGCTTCGTCACCTGCCGCACGGCGGCCCAGCAGCGGATCTATCGGATCGACGTACGCCCGCTGCGGGCTGTGGACGACTGGCTCGGGCCGTATCGACGGATGTGGACGCACCACCTCGACGCCCTGGAGCGTCATCTCGACAGTCAGGAGTGATGATGGACCGCCACCGCTTCCGCCCCGGCCCGTTCGCGGAGGTCACCCGCGTACCGGCCGGTGACCGGTGGGACCTGGTGTTCGCACGGGACCTGCGGCACCCGCCGGAGAAGGTGTGGGCCGCGCTGACCGAGCCCGACCAGCTCGCCCAGTGGGCGCCCTTCCTCACCAGCCGCGACCTCGGCACGCCGGGCGACGCCACGCTCAGCACCGTCGACGGCGACCAGCGCTTCGACGCGCCCACGACGGTACGCCGCGCCGAGCGGCCGACGCTGCTCGAATACACCTGGGGCGACGACCTGCTGCGCTGGGAGCTGACCCGGACGGACGCCGGCACCCGGCTGACCCTGCGACACCGGATGGGCAAGCCCGACCTCGCCCCGATGATGGCCGCCGGCTGGCACCTCTGCCTGGACGTCGCCGGCCATCTGCTCGACGGCGACCCGGTCGGCCCGATCCGCGGCGCCGAGGCGAGGGACTTCGGCTGGGAGCGGCTGCGCGACGCGTACGCCGAACGGCTGGACTCCTGACGCGGGCCGCGCCGGGGCCGCTCAGCCCACCGGGGCCGCTCGACCCGCCCGGGCCGGGACGTCCGGCAGGGTGATCGCGGTGGCGGCCCTACGGATCGGCTCGGTGACCCGGCGGACCATCCGCTCCCGGCCGGGCAGGCGCGGCATGAGCCGCAGCATCAGCGTCTGAAACCGGATCTGCGCGGCCGAGCCGAGCACCATGCCCTTGAGGTTACGCCCCGCGAGCTGCTGGTTCGCCGCCACGAACGGGCGCATCCGCCGCTCGTACGAGGCGAACCCGGCGGCCGGGTCGCCACCCGCCTCGGCCAGCGAGGCGGCCAGCACGTACGCCCCGACCAGGCTCAGGCTGGTGCCCTGCCCGGAGGCGGGCGAGGCCGCGTACCCGGCGTCGCCGACCAGGGCGATCCGCCCGGTCGACCAGCGGTCCATCCGCGCCTGGCTCATCGCGTCGAAGTAGAAGTCCGGCGCGTCCGCCATCACGGTGAGGAGCTCCGGCACCCGCCAGCCGGACCCGGCGAACGCCCGGGCCAGCGCGGCCCGCTGCCCGGCGACGTCCCGGCGGTCGGGCTCCTCGGCGGGCGACGGGAAGAGGAAGAGGGCCCGCGCGTCCGGCGCGCCGGCGGTCCGGTAGACGCCGACCGTCCGCCCCGGGGCGGGGTGCATCAGCTCGACGCGCTCCTCGCCGTACTCGGCCGGCACGGTGAAGATCGCGATGTGGTGCCCGAGGGGGCGCAGGTGCGCCGAGCCGGAGCCGAAGGCCAGCCGCCGCACCGTCGAGTGCAGGCCGTCCGCGCCGATCACCAGATCGAAGCGGCGGTTCGGGCCCCGCTCGAAGGCGACCTCCACCCCGTCGGCGGCCGGGCTCAGCCCGGCGATCGAGTCGCCGTAGACGTACTCCACGTCGTCGGTGGCTTCGACCAGGATGCGGGTCAGGTCGCCGCGCATGATCTCGACGTCGTCCCCCTCCCGGCCGCCGAAGAGCGCGGCGTCCATGGTGGCCAGCTGCGCCCCGCCGGCGTCGACGAACCGGGCCAGCCGCATCCCGGTGTCGTGCCGGCTCACCTGCTCGCGCAGGCCCATCCGGTCCACCACGGTCAGGGCCGCGCCGCGGATGTCCACCTTGTAGCCCGCGTCGCGGCGGGCCGGGGCGCGCTCGACGACGGTCGGGCGGAAGCCGTGGCGGCGCAGCCACCAGGCGAGGGCAGGGCCGGCGACGCCGGCGCCGGAGATCAGCACATCGGTCATGCCAGCAACCGTACAGGCGTGTAAGACATCTGTGCAAGACGTCTGTGCGAGGACCCCGCTAGGCTGTCCGCATGGGAAATCGGGAGGACCTGCTCGCCGGGGCCAAGCGCTGCCTGATCGAGAAGGGCTACGCGGGCACCAAGGCCCGCGACGTCGCCGCCGCCGCCGGCACCAGCCTGGCCGCCATCGGCTACCACTTCCGCACCACGAAGGCGCTGCTCAACGAGGCGCTCATCGAGGCGATGGCAGAGTGGGGCGAGGAGCTGGGACGCGCGCTCGCGGACGACGCCGGCCCGGATGCCACCCCGCAGGAGCGGTTCGAGGCGGCCTGGGAGCGGATCATCGAGTCCTTCGCCCGGCTGCGGCCGCTCTGGGCCATCCAGTTCGAGCTGATCTCACAGATGGACCGGGCGCCCGAGCTGCGCGAGGCGTTCGCCACCGCCAACCGCCAGGCCCGGCTCGGCCTGGCCGAGGTCTTCCACCGGCTCGACCCGGCCGTCGACGAACCGACCGCGCTCACCCTCGGCGCCTTCCACCAGGCGCTGCTCGCCGGCCTGGCGACCCAGTGGCTGGTCGACCCGCAGGCGGCCCTGTCGGCCAAGGAGCTGACCCGGGCGCTGCGGACCGTCACCGACGAGTTCCGCGACGGTCAGGGCTGACCGAGGCCGGCCTCCCGGGCCCGGACGATGGCCTGGCTACGATCGGCCACCTGGAGCTTGGTGAGCACGTTCGACAGATGGTTGCGGACGGTCTTCGGGCTCAGCGTCAGCCGACGGGCGATCACCACGTTGCTCAGCCCCTGGGCGACCAGGTCCAGCACCTCGCGTTCCCGGTCGGTCAGCTCGGGGAACGGCGCCGGTCCGGCACCCCGCGCCCCGGACAGGTAGCTCACCGCCCGGCTCGCGATCACCGGGCCGAGCAGCACCTCGCCGTTGGCGACCGCCCGCACCGCCCGTTCCACCTCGGCCGGCGCCGCGCCCTTGAGCAGGTAGCCGCGGGCACCGGCCCGCAGCGCCGCGAAGACCCAGTCGTCGTCGTCCAGCATGGTCACCACCAGCACCCCGATGCCCGGGTGCCGGGCGACGATCTCCCGGGTCGCCGCCACCCCGGACCGGCCGCCCAGGTGCAGGTCCATGATGATCACGTCCGGCCGCTGCTGGTCGGCGACCCGCAGCGCCGCGTCCGCGTCGGCGGCCTCGCCGACCACCTCCAGCCCGGCCGTCGAGGCCAGCAGCGCGGTCATGCCGAGCCGGAACACCGGGTGGTCGTCCACCACCGCCACCCGGATCGTCCCGCCGGTCACGGCCCCACCACCGCCGGCCGTACCGCCACGCCGTCCCCCGCCGGCCGCACCGCCACGCCGTCCTCCCCCGGCCGTACCGCCGCACTTTCCTCCCCCGGCCGTACCGCCACGCGGTCCTCCCCCCGGCGCCCGGTGGCGGGCCAGCTGGGCTGAGGGGCCGCGGGCCGCACGCCCGCCCGTGCCGTCGGTCCCGCGGCCTCGGCCCCCACGCCGCCCGCGTCGGGTACGCCCACCGCGTCGTGGAACGCCGACAGCCGGTCGGCGGGCAGCCGGACGGTGACGACGGTGCCGCCCACCTCCCCCGGCGCGACAAAGCAGACCCCGCCGACCCCCTCGGCCCGCTCCCGCATGGAGCGCATCCCGATCCCGGCCGGCGTGCCCGGCGGCACGCCCCGACCGTCGTCCTCGATCCGGACGGTGAGCCCGGTGTCGTCGTGGTCCACGCGCACCCGGCAGTTCACCGCGTCCGCGTGCCGGTGCACGTTGCGGACCGCCTCGGAGACGATGCCGTAGATCGCCGTCGCCACGGGCTCCGGCAGCGGCAGCGGGGCGGCGGCCACCCGGACGGACAGGCCGGACCCCTCGTACCGCTGGGCCAGCTCGTGCAGCGCCGCGGCGAGGCCCCGCTCGCCCAGCACCGGCGGGAGCAGCCCCCGGGCCAGGTCGCGGACCTCTTCCACGCGCTGGTCGGTCTCGTCGCGCAGCCGGTCCAGCAACCGGCCGGCCGCCTCGGGGTCCACGGTGAGCAGGTTACGGGCCGCCTGGAGGCCAAGTGCCACCCCGGCCAGCGCCGGCCCGAGCCCGTCGTGCAGGTCCCGCCGGAGCTTGCGCCGTTCCTCGTCGCGCGCCTCGGCCAGCCGCGCCCGCGAGCTCGCCAGGGCGCGGCTCGTCGCGGCCAGGCTGGCCGCCGAGGCGACCACGGGTGCCAGGTCGACGAGCGCCGTCCGGGTACGCCCGTCCAGCCGCTCCCCCGCCCGGGCCCAGGCCACCAGCCGGCCGATCTCGGTCCCGCCCCGGTGCAGCGGCAGCACCAGCGGTGCGCCGACCGGCCCGGCGGAGGCGCCGTGTGCAGCGTACGGCTCCGGACCGTCCACCTCGATCACGCACGCGCCGAGGCGGAGCAGGTCGGTCAGGCTCTGCGCCACCCCGGTCAGCACGTCCGCCGGGTCGGCGGAGGCGCTGATCCGGTGCCCGACGCCGCGTACCACGCCGAGCGGTTCCACCGCCTCGCCGTGGATCAGCCGGTCGACGCCGCGCTGCACCCGAGCCCGCGCCGGCTGCAGGCCCACCGCCAGCAGCGCGGTGACCAGCACCCCCGGCACCGCGGGGGTCGAGGGCAGCAGCGCGTCCAGCACGCTCACCCCCACCACGTACGCGGCCACCAGCAGGAAGGTGAGCAGGAACCAGACCAGGGTGCGGCGGACCGCGATCTCGATCCCCCACAGCCGCTGCCGAAGCACGACGGCCAGCACCGCGGCCGGGAAGAACGCCTGGGAGGCGAGCATCGCGGCCGGGGCGAGCCAGTCCGGGACCTGCCGGGCCCAGTCGGCCGGAAAACCCAGCGGGGCGAAGCTGACCGCGAGCAGCAGGGTGCCGACGGCCAGCCAGCCCAGCCCGACCCGCTCGGCCGGCGGCCCGTTGCGCCAGCGGCGGAGCAACCCGACGGCGGCGAGCAGCCCGAGCACCGGCACCACGCGGAACAACAGAAGATCCCCGGTGTCAACGACGTCCGCCCAACCGGGCACCTCGATCGGCAGCGGCGCGGCGGGAGGCCGGCCCGGCCGGCCGGGCCAGGTCAGGTGGAACAGCTCGATCCCGCCGGTCACCAGGGCGCCGGCGGCCACGGCGAGCCGGGCCGGGACGGGCAACCGCCCCTCCCGGACCAGCCAGGGCACCACCACGATGAGCGAGAGCATCCCCGGCACCCAGGCCCAGTTCCGGGCGGAGGTGAGCAGCACCGGGGCCGGCAGCCCGGGCCGTACGGCGAGCAGGTCCACGTACTGCGCGCTCAACGCGGAGAGCCCGCCGCCCAACCCGGTCGCGGCGAGCAGCCAGGCCACCGGGTGACCGCGCCGGGACAGCACCAGCCAGGCGACCGTGCCGTACACCGCGCAGTCGGTGAAGTCGACCAGGAAGTAGAGCTGGGACAGCCCCCACGGCCGGCGGGCGAGGAGCCAGCAGAGCGCCGTACCGGTGAGCAGCAGCGCGCAGGCGACGGCGACCAGCCCGGCGGCGACCGGATGACGACGGTCGCCGCCCGGCGGTGGCGTCACGGAGCCGGCGGGCATGGCCTGATCCTGGCAGTCGCCGGGTCAGTTGCCGAGACCCCGACGCTCCAGCGCGAATGTCAGTCCGGCGACAGTGGCCCACAGCGCCGCCGGGGCCAGCGCCAGGTACTGCAGCGGCACCGCCTGGGTGACCACGACCAGCAGCGTCATCAGCAGGCTGAACACCGCCAGCCAGCGGCTCACCGACCGGCGGCGCAGCCCGGCGACAGCCACCGAGCCGGCGCTGAGGCCGGCCCCCGCCCAGACCCAGGGGAAGGTGTTGTAGCCGGCGGCCAGTGCCGCGATCGTGTCGGCGTCGGTCTCGGACAGGTGCAGCAGGTCCCAGTAGAGCTCGGTGGAGACCCCGCCGCCGACCAGCAGCAGCGCCGCGGTGAGCAGCAGTCCGGCGGCGGCCACGTCGGGCAGCAGACCGCCGGCCGGCTCGCGGGCGGCCAGCCGCCGCCGCAGCCCGGCCGCGAAGACGGCCAGGCACCCGGCGCCCAGCCCGGTCAGCACCTGGAAGACCCAGACGTACGCCTCACGGCCGTCCATCGCCGCCACGTAGCGCGCGTTGTCGGCGAGGAGCGACGTGTCCACGTCGCCCAGCTGCGGACTGAACAGGAAGAGCGCGATGCCGGTGAGCCCGGCTAGGACGCCGGCGACCGCCCAGCCACGGCGGGGCCGGTCGGTGACGGTCGGGGCGGCGGTGGCGTCGAGCGTGGTGCTGGTCATGGTTCCTCCCGAGGTCAGGGGCGCGGCGGGACGCCGCGTGGGAAGCGTCGCCGTCCCGGCGTCCCGAGCGCATGGGTCCGGCCGTCCCGACCCTCCGGGCGGTTCCGCCGCCGGTACGGGACACCGCGGCGTCCCGGCCGGTCGGTGTCGATGTCCCTGGCAGCCGGGACGGCGGACACCCCACCGTGGATCGGCCACACCGAGACCGAGGAGGCCGCCATGGACCACCGTTCCGACCTGCTGACCGCCGTACGCGAGCTGACCCCGGAGCTGACCGCGCGGGCCGCGGAGATCGAGCAGGCCCGGGAACTGCCGGCCGACCTGCGCGACCGGCTGCGCGACGCCGGCGGCTTCCGGATGTTCGTGCCCCGTAGCCACGGCGGGTACGAGGTGGACCTGCGCACCGGGATGGCGGTGCTGGAGACCCTGGCTCGGGCGGACGGCTCGACCGGCTGGACCGTGATGATCGGTGCGGAGACCCCGCACCTGCTGGCGATGCTTCCCCGCCACCGGTTCGACAAGTTCTACGCCGCCGGGCCGGACGTGGTGGTGGCCGGCGGCTTCGCTCCGCAGGGCCGGGCCGAGCTGGCCGACGGCGGATTCCAGGTGACCGGTCGCTGGGCGTTCGCCAGCGGTTCCCGGCACGCCGACTGGATCTTCGGCAACTGCCTGGTCACCGCCGATGGCCAGCCGATCCCCGGGACGGACGGGCAGCCGCCGGAGACCCGGTCGATGCTCTTCCCGGCCGAACGGGTGACGGTGGTGGACACCTGGCACGTGCTCGGCCTGCGCGGCACCGGCAGCCACGACGTGCTGGTCGAGTCGGCGTTCTGCCCGGCGGAGGAGAGTTTCGACCTGTTCACCGGCACGCCGTGCGTACCCGGGCCGGGGTTCGTGGCGCCGCTGGTGCACTTCGTGCTGCACCTGGGCGCCGTGGCGGTCGGCATCGCGCAGGGCGCGCTGGACGACATGATCGCGCTGCTCGGCGACGGCCGGCAGCGGCTCTACGCCCGGCAGCCGCTCGCCGACTCCCCCGCCTTCCGGGTGCAGCTCGGCCGGGCCGAACTGAGCGTCCGCGCCGCGCGGGCGCTGCTGGCCACGCTCGCCGACGACCTCTGGACGGCGTGCGCGCAGGCCCCGGAGCGGATCCCCGCGCTGCACCCGACCATCTCGGCGTCGCTGCCCTGGGTGACCGAGCAGGCCATCGCCGCCGTGGACACCTGCTACCGGGCGGCCGGTGGTGGCGCGGCCCGCGACTCGTCCCCGATCCAGCGCCGCTTCCGGGACATCCACACCTTCGCCCAGCACGCCGCGGCAGCGGAGGGCTGGCTGGGCAACAACGCAGCCCGGCTGCTGGGCCGCCCGGCGGCGTTGGCGTACTGACTGACCTGCCCGGGCCGGTGAGTGGAGGGGTCCACCGGCCCTGGGGCCGGCGCGGAGAGGGGCCCGCCGGCCCCCGCGGGGGCCGGCCGCCGAGGGGGGTTCGGCGGCCGGCCCCGTCGCGCGCCGGCCGGGCCGGGCGAATCGGGGCCCGGCCGGCCCGCACCCGACGGTGGTCCGCGCCGCCCTGGATACCCTCGCGCGTCCCGGCCGCGCCGGCGACCCACCGAGCCGTGTCGCGCGATTTTCGCAGGAGGCGCCCGGCCAGATTGCGCAACCGCACGGACGATGGGACGGAAGAGCCGAGCCGAATATGACGATCGCATGACGGAAAATCACCGCCGGATGACGGTTCTCTATCAGTGTTGTCATATTCGGGGACGAACGGCGGCAGCGGACGCGCCCGCCACCGACGCCTGCATCTGCCTGTTCACCGTGCGTACGAACGACCGAATTCAAGGTTGCGCGGGTGCAATTTTTTGTGGTTAATTCCACAGACCCCCCGGTTGCGGCTGGCTTTGCGGCGATGACGTAGGTAGGTTTCTCGTCCGTCCCGGTTGGCCGGGCTGATGTGGCTGATGTCGATATCGACGGACGAGACGCAAAGATGGCCACCGATGGTGCGGTCCGCCAGCGGTATTCATCGGAGAGAGGATCGTGCCCGCACTCACAGTGAAGTCCCTCTATAAAATATTCGGCAGTCGAACCGATGAGGCCCTGAGGCGCCTCGCCTCCGGCGCGCCCCGTGCGGAGGCGCTGGCCGGACTGCCGGCCACGGCCGCCGTGATCGACGCGAACTTCGAGGTACGCCCCGGCGAGATCTTCGTCGTGATGGGCCTCTCCGGCTCCGGCAAGTCGACCCTCATCCGGATGCTGAACGGCCTGCTGCGCCCCACCAGGGGCAGCGTGCAGGTCGATGGGGTGGAACTCACCACGCTCAAGCCCGCCGCGCTGCGCAAGCTGCGGCGGGAAAAGATCAGCATGGTCTTCCAGCACTTCGCGCTCATGCCACATCGGACGGTGCTGGAGAACGCGGGCTACGCCCTCGAGGTGGCCGGCCTACCCAGGGCCGAGCGGCGCGAGCGCGCCCTCGAGGCGCTGCGCATGGTCGGGCTCGAGGAGTGGGCGGACCACCTCCCCCACGACCTGTCCGGCGGGATGCGGCAGCGGGTCGGGCTGGCCCGAGCGCTCGCGGCCGGCACCGACATCCTGCTGATGGACGAGGCGTTCTCGGCGCTGGATCCGCTGATCCGCCGGGAGGTCCAGGACCAGCTCCTGGAACTCCAGGCCGAGCTGGGCAAGACCATCGTCTTCATCACCCACGACCTGAACGAGGCCATGCGGCTCGGCGACCGGATCGCGGTGATGCGGGACGGCCGGATCGTCCAGATCGGCACCGCCGAGGAGATCCTCACCGACCCGGCCAACGACTACGTGGCGCAGTTCGTCGCCGACGTCGACCGGACCCGGATTCTCACCGCCTCGTCGGTGATGGAGAAGCCGCACCACGTCCTCGACGTCAACGCCGGCCCCCGAGTGGCCGCCAAGGTGCTGCGGGAGAGCCAGACCTCGGTGGTCTACGTGACCGGGCCGATGAAGCGGTTCCTCGGCACGGTCACCGAGGACGAGGTGCTGCGGGCGCTGCGCGAGGGCCGGCAGAACCTCGACGGGTACGTCTCGACCGAGCGGGTCCGCACGGTCAGCACGGACACGGCGGTGGCCGACCTCTTCGCCGACTGCGCGGAGAGCCAGCACCCGGTCGCCGTCCTCGACGACCGGGGCCGGCTGGCCGGGGTGATCCCCCGGATCACCCTGCTCAGCGCGCTGGCCAGCGCGACTCCGGAGGCCGTGTCCCACGTGGCACAGGCGACGGACCGGCCGGCACAGTCCGAGGTCGAACCGGCGCAGTCCGAGGTCGAACTGGTCGCCGCGAAGGGAGAGCCGGCATGAGCACGGCGCAGTCCCCGCTCGACTCCTGGCTGCCGCGGCTGCCGCTCGGCACCTGGACCGAGTCCGCCGTCGACTGGGCCACCCGTACCCTCGGCCCGGTCTTCGAGGCGGTCGCGGCCACGGTCGAGGCCCTGGTCCGCCCGCTCGAGAGCCTGCTCACCGGCGTACCGGCGGTGGCGGTCGTGCTGGTCTTCGCCGCGCTCGGCTGGTGGCTGCGCGGCTGGAAGTTCGGGCTCGGCACCGCCGTCGGGCTCGGCCTGGTGGCCGGGATGCCGTACTGGGAGGAGACCATGAGCACCCTCGCCCAGGTGCTCGTGGCCAGCGTGCTCGCCCTGGTGCTGGCGATCCCGCTCGGTGTCTTCATCGCGGAGAACCGGCGGGCGTCCGCCGTGGCCCGGCCGGTGCTGGACCTCATGCAGACCATGCCGGCGTTCGTCTACCTGATCCCGGCGATCTTCTTCTTCGGCATCGGCACCGTGCCCGGCGTGCTGGCCACGCTGGTGTTCAGCATGCCGCCCGGCGTACGCCTGACCGAGCTCGGCCTGCGTCAGGTGGACAAGGAGATCGTCCAGGCCGCGGAGTCGTTCGGTGCACCGCCGTGGATGGTGCTGCTCCGCACCAAGGTGCCCCTGGCCCTGCCGACGATCATGACCGGCGTCAACCAGGTGATCATGCTGGCCCTGTCCATGGTGGTCATCGCCGGGATGGTCGGCGCAGGTGGCCTCGGGGACGTGATCATGTTTGCTCTCTCCCAGGTCGAGGTGGGCAGCGGCTTCGAGGGCGGCATCGCCGTCGTGGTCCTCGCCGTGGTGCTCGACCGGCTCACCGACTCCGTGGGCGACCGGTTCCCGTCCGCGCGGGCCCAGCGCCTCGCGCGGCAGGCCGCCTGACTGTCGCCCTCCCCGCCGGCACCCCTGATCCCGCGTACGCGGGTCTGCCGGCCGCTTTGAATCAGGAAGGGAAATCCGTGTTCAGCACCATGAAGCGTGTCCTCGCCCTTGCGGTGGCCGCCACCCTGGCCCTGGGCGGTGCCGCCGCCTGCGGCGAGAAGTCGGACGGTGGGTCCGGCACCGGCAAGCAGAAGATCACCATCGGCTACATGGCCTGGGACGAGGCGATCGCCGCCTCCCACCTGTGGCGGCACATTTTGGAGGAGAAGGGCTACCAGGTCCAGCTCAAGAACCTGGAGGCCGGTCTCGTCTACGGCGGGCTCGCCAACGGCGACATCGACCTGTTCCTGGACGGCTGGCTGCCCCAGACCCACGCCTCGTACCTGGAGAAGTACGGCGACAAGCTGGAGAAGCTCGGCGTCTGGTACGACGACGCCAGCCTGAGCATCGCCGTGCCGAAGTACGTCGAGGGCGTCGACTCGCTCGAGGACCTGGCCGCCACGGCCGGCACCTTCGGCGGGCAGGTCATCGGCATCGAGCCGGGCGCCGGCCTCACCAAGGCCACCCAGGAGAAGGTGCTGCCCGAGTACGGCCTGGACGGCAAGATGAAGCTGAAGACCTCCTCCACCCCGGCCATGCTGGCCGCGCTCGACGGCGCGATCGCCGCGAAGAAGCCGATCGTGGTCACCCTCTGGCACCCGCACTGGGCGTACGCGAAGTACGAGTTGAAGGACCTGGCCGACCCGAAGGGCACCCTGGGCCAGGCCGAGCAGATCAACACCTTCGCCCGGAAGGGCTTCGGCAAGGACTTCCCCGAGGTCGCGAAGATGCTGGAGAAGTTCAAGATGGACAGCGAGCAGCTCGCCTCCCTCGAGGACCTGATGTTCAACACCCACAAGGGGGACGAGCAGAAGGCCGTCGAGGAGTGGCTGAAGGCCAACCCGGACCACCTGAAGACGCTCTCCTGAGCACCCACGACCACGAGGGGCCCCGCCGGTTCGGCGGGGCCCCTCGTCGTTCTCCGCTCAGTCGAGGTGATTGGCGGGTGGCGGTAGAGCGGACGCACCGGCCTGGGCCGGTGCGGGCAGGGGCCGCGGCGGGTGCCGGATCACGAGCCGGTCAGTCGCCGGCGGAGCAGGTGGGCACCCAGGCTGACCACTGCGCTGCCGGCAGCCGTACCGACCAGCACCGACACCGCGCCCACCGTCCACAGCCCGCTGGCGTCGTTCGACGCGGCCTGCAGGGCCCACGGAACCGTGAAGGCGACCGCCATCACCGGCGCGACCAGCCACGGGTTGAGCCACCACCCACCGGCGGCGGCGACCACGGCGAGCGTGAGCACACACCCGGCCACCTGCCACACCGCGTACGGGCCGCTGGTCGCGCCGGTCTCCGGGTCGACCCGGTAGCCGGTGTTCCAGCTCAGCCAGGCGAGCCAGGTGCCGACCGTCACCGCCGCCAGAAGCAGCCCGCCAAGCAAGGTACGCATCATCATGGCCCCCGATCCTCCCGCCCACACCGCTCCGCCGCCTGAGCCCCCATACCCACCCCCCCCACCCCCACCCCCACGGCTGCGCGATCTTGCACTTCATGCCCCCGCAAAAGGTGTGAAAGCCGCGATCCCCCGACAGCAACTGCAAGATCGCGGGCGCGGGCGCGGGCGGGGGCGGGGGCGGGGGCGGGGGCGGGGGCGGGCAGCTCCGCGAGGTATGGCCAGCGACTCGCGTGAGAACATGCATCCATGAGCAGCGACGAAGCCGTCAACGTGAGCGCCCTGGCGATCAACGTCACGGTTCCGGAAGGGCTTCGCTGGACCGACACTCGACGTGGTGAGGAGTTCACGCTGACCACGCTCAACGTCCGGCTGCTCCCCGACGGCCGGCTCGCGGCGAAGGCGTACGGCCGACCGACCGGCGGCGGTCGCGGCACGTACGTCTCGTTCCCCGTTCCCGACCGGCCCGAGCTCGCGGCCCTGGTCGCCGAGGCCGCCAGCCGCGCCGGCGAGCTGTGGGCCGCCCACCGCGGTCTCGGCTGAAGGTTCGAACGCGGGGCCACGGCAGGCGCGTGCGACCGGCTTCGCGCAAGCACCCCTACGCTGGCCCGGTGGTGTACCCGGGATCTGACCTGCCGACCGTCGGCGTACGCATCGAGCGAGTGGGCGATCAGTACCGCGTTTCCCTGCGGCGGTCCGACGGTGAGCTGACCGTGACGCACGGGGACGACGTCCCTGGCGGTCTTCGCTACCCCGGGGACGTGCTGCTGCACCTGCTCGCCGACGGGATGCCGATGGAGCAGGCGGCACGCCACGTCGAGGAGTTGGAACCGGGCTTCGACGCACACGCGGAGGTCAGCCGGCGGTCGGAAACCGACATGGCGGCGTGGCGGATGGCCGACCATCTGCGGCGCGAGCAGCTCAAGGCGCAGTTCCGGCGAGAACGGGCAGGAGAAGGGTGAGCAGCTGACGCGGCGGGTGCGGGCGCCCGATCGGATCGTCAGCGTGACAGCCTGGGAGTGTGCCATGGGAGCAGTTGGAACACGCCGGGACGCGATACGCGGTGCTGTTCACGTACGCCGTGCCTGACGACGCCTGGTATGTGGAACTGAGCGAGGCTGTACCGGCTCCACCGGCCTGGGCCAGCAGCCCCGACGCCGAAACTCATCTACCTGGCGCGGCCCTCCTCACGGCGGTCGTGCCGGACGAGGATCTGATTCGGCAGCCGACGATCGTCGTTCACCCCGACAGCGAGCGCGTCATTCCCTACGAGGTCATGCGCTGGTACCTGGGAAAGGTCGCCGAGGAGGTCGAGCGGTGTCGCGCTGCGCTGATCGAGAGCAGCCACAACGACACGTAGGCGCTCGCAGATCGGCGGCTCTGAGGAGGGGCGGGTTCGGGGCGACGCTGCGAGGTCATCGTGGGCGCCGGGCCTCGCCGGTCAGCCGCCGTCAGACAACTGAGCGACCCGACACACCGACGGGATGCTCACGTAGTCGCCCGGGATGCCGGTGGGGCGGAAGGGCTGGCGGGCTCACTCTGCGCGGACACCGGCGACGGCGTGCCGTTCGCGCAGCTCTCGAGGAACAGCCCCTCGCCTCTCTTCAGCAAGGCGACCTTTTCCTCGTAGTTCCCGACGTGGGGCGCGTCGTGGCCGTGAAGCCCTCCGTAGAGGTGTTCGTACGCGGAATAGCACTCTTCCAGATCGCCTGGGGACGCCTGCACGGCGTGCATGTCGGCCCCACGCTGAGCCATCTTGCGCAGGTACTCCATCTGCTCCTCGCGCGAGGCACCGCCGGTACAGGCGGTGAGAAGCGCCGCGAGGGACAGGGCCAGGGCCGCCGCTGGGTAGCGCTTCCCCATGGGCGCGGAGTGTATCAACCGCCCTTGATGTCCGAAGGGAAGTACCTGTGCGCCTGGCGCAGGCTGTCGGCCTGGTCGCCAGCAGGCCGGGGCCGCCCGGCACGCCCCGCTCTGCGGGCCGCCTTGACCGGGCGGCGACCCGTGCTGCTGCGGACTCGGTGCGGACCGAGGGGACAGGTCCGGCTCTTGGCGCAGTTCGTCCGAGTCGTCGTAACCCTGGCTGACCAGGGGTTTTACGTGGTGGGGCGGGCGGGACTCGAACCCGCGACCGAGGGATTATGAGTCCCCTGCTCTAACCGGCTGAGCTACCGCCCCATTACCGCGCCGGATCCTAACCCGCCCGGTCGATCACCGGCTACCACGACGCTCAGCGTCGCCGCCGCCGCCGCAACAGCACGATGGGCAACGCGAGAATAACAGTGAGCAGCCAGCCCGCCACGACCATGCCCCAGAGGAAACCGTCGTCGGGATCCGGTTCGTCGGGGAACAGCATGGCGAGGGTGAGCAGCAGGGTGAACCCGCCGACGCCGAGCGCCGCGAGACCGCTGAGCACCATCAGCGGGATCTCCCACCAGCTGCGGGCGGCGGGCGGCGGCGTGACCTGCTGCGGCCAGCCCACGGACGGGTGGCCACCGGCCCCGACGTACGGCTGGGGAATCCGTTCCGGCGGCCGGGGCGGCATCGGCACCCGGCGGTCGGCGGGCACCTGCTGGTCGATGACGCCGACCGCCGCCGGGTGCAGGTCGATCAGGGTCGGCTCGATGTGCACCGTGATGCCGTCGTAGCCGATCAGCCGGCGGGCACCGTCGGGCCAGGCGAGCAGGGCGGCGCACTCGGCGTACCGGACGGTGGCCACCGCCCCGGGCACGAGCTGGCTGACCCCCTCGACGCCGACGTGCAGCACGCTGTCGCCCTCGCGTTCCCGGTATTCGGTGCCGGCGATGATGTGGCTGGAGGCGGTGGGCGCCGCGGTGAAGCCGGCCCAGTCGGCGGTGTTGCCCTCGGGCACCATGAGCAGCGCGGTGGCGGTGACCTCCTGGGCGACCTGGTGCAGATCGGCGGGGGTGACGGCCTTGAGCTCGGCGCGCAGCTCGTCGACCGTGCTGGTCGGGTGGCCGGTGAGCACGTCCCGCGCCAGGCCGGGCAGTCGGGCGGCGTGCACCTCGACCTCGCTGAGGATCTCCTCCCGCCGGGCCACGGTGGCGTCCAGGTCGGCCTGCTCGATCCGGCCGACGCGCAGCTTGGCCAGCACGTCGATGAACCCGCCGAGCACCGCGTCCTGCTTCTCGGGCAGCGCGTCGGCGAGGGCGTGCAGGCTGGCCCGGTCGCCGCACGGCTGGTACCCGGCGGTGACGGTGTAGGAGAGGCCGTCCTCCTGGCGCAGCGAGCGGAACAGCTCGCGCTCCAGCAGCCCGGCGAAGACGCCCGCGGCGGTCCGGCGCCGCACGACGGCGTCCAGCACCACGGCCCGCGCGCCGTTGACGAAGTACGCCGGGGTGTGCGGCAGCGCCGAGGACATCCGGGGCAGCGGCTGCCGTACGCCGGGCGGCAGCGCCAGCCGCAGCCCGGCCGGCACCTGGTTTCCGGCGATCCAGAACACCGCGTTCTCCCGGGTGAACCAGCGGGCCGCCCAGTGCCGCAGATCGTGTTCGGTGAGCGCGGGCAGCCCCAGCTCGGCGTAGCTGGTGAGGCCGTGGTCGCGGGCACCGTGCCGCCACAGCGGCAGCGCGTCGAGGGGTCCGACCCCGCGGCTGCTCCGTTCGGTACGGAGGATTTCCTTCTCCACCTCCAACCGGGACATCGGCAGGTCGTGCAGGTTCCGGCACACGGCGGCGAGGAACTGGACGACGTCCTGCTCGGAGCCCTGCGTGTAGAACGAGGTGAAGGTGGGCGTGGTGGCCCCGTTGAAGTGGTGGTCGGTGAGCCCGAGCGGGGCGAGGGCCAGGTGCTCCAGCAGGTGGGTGATGCCGCTGCGGGCCAGGGTCTCGTCGGCGATACCCACCCGGAAGGTGAGCCCGGCGCGCATCGGACCGGCGGTGGGGGCGAGCAACGTGGGCACGCCGTCGATGTCGAGCTGCCGGATCACCGCTGGCCACCCTTCGCGTACGCCTCGATGCGGAACTGGTCGAGTGTCGCGGTCCCGTCCAGGTACGACCAGGGGTACTCACTGGCCAGGTGACCCAGCGCGGCGAACTGGGCTGCCGCGGCGGCCCACTGCCCGATCAGGCCGAACCAGTAGGCGAAGACCGAGCGGGTGGCGACCCAGCCGGGTTCGTGCCGGAAGCCCGGGTGCAGCACCGACCGTTGGGCGGCGGTCCAGATGTCGTGCACCACCCGCGGGTCCTGCGCGTACGCGGCCCGCTCGCCGTCGGAGTCGAGCGAGCAGAAGCGCTCGAAGTGCGCGTCGGCCAGCAGGACGGCGTTCTGCGCGCCCTCCGGGGCGGCGAGCGCCCGCTCGCGGGCGAACGCGAAGGCTGCCTCCCAGGTCCCGCCCCACTTCGGGCAGAGCTGCTGGAGCAGGGTCGACTGCGCGCTCAGCTGGTGCGGCGCGTACCGGGCCAGCCGGTCGTAGCGGCGGCGGGCCTCGGCCTGCCCGAGTCCCAGGCCGCGGGCGGTGTTGAGCCGTTCCTGCCAGGCCAGGACGTTGCCCGGCTCGCGGGCGCAGACGTCGATGAGGAGCTGCTCGGCCTGGCGCAGGTGCTCGTGGAACCGGTCGAACTGCTCCCGGCTGACGTACTCGGCCCGCTGCGCGGTGCGGATCTTCCAGCCGGCACCGACGAGGTACGCGGCGAGCATCGTCGCGGCGACGGTGTCGTCCGGTTGCCGGGCGAGCACCTGGCGGAGGAACTGGTCGACCCCGTCGACGTCGTCGACCGCATTCACCAGCAGCGAGCGCCAGGCCCAGTCGCGGGGGTCGAGGAGCTGCCGTACCCCGAGCCAGTCGCGCGCGGCGAGCGCCGCCCGCATGGCGTTGACCTCGGGAAAGGCGGCGGCCGGGTCGGCATCGACCGCCGGGAGGTGTACGGGCATGGCGGGGATGATAGGTGATCACGAACTGGTCATGGTTCCCCCGTCCGGCTCGGGTGGACCGTCCCACCTGCGGCGGAGCGCGGCGAGAACGGCACCGGCGGTCCGCCGGCCGCTGGGGCGGCGGCCAGTCCGCCGCCGACGATGACGACGTCCGTGTCAACGGGCACGGTGCACCGCCGACCCGGTCCGGTCGCCGTCGCGGACGGCGCGGGCCAGCCGGCTGGGCCACCAGATGGCCGGCCCGAGGTCGTACGCGAGCGCGGGCACCAGCAGCGACCGGACGACGATGGTGTCGAGCAGCACCCCGACGGCGACCGCCACGCCCAGCTCGACCAGCACCACCAGGGGCAGCACGGCGAGCGCGGAGAAGGTCGCGGCGAGCACGATGCCGGCGGAAGTGATCACGCCGCCGGTGACGGCGAGGCCGGCGCGCACGCCGGCCCGGGTACCCCGCCGGAGGGACTCCTCGCGGACCCGGCTCATCAGGAAGATGTTGTAGTCGATGCCGAGGGCGACCAGGAAGACGAACGCGAAGAGCGGGAACGCCTGGTCGACGCCGGGAAAGTCGAGCAGGAACCGGAAGATCACCCCGCACAGGCCGAGCGTGGCCAGGAACGACAGCACCACGGTGGCGATCAGCAGGAGCGGGGCGACCAGGGCGCGCAGCAACAGCGCCAGGATGACCGCGATGACCAGCAGCACCACCGGGATGATGACGTTGCGGTCCCGGGCGGCGGCGTCGGCGGTGTCCACGTCGACGGCCGTGAAGCCGCCGACCACGGCGCCCGCGCCGGGTACCCGGTGCACCGCCTCGCGCAGGTCGCGGATGGTCCGCTCGGCGGCGTGGCCGTCCGGCGGGTCGGCGAGGGTGGCCTCCAGCTGCACCCGCCCGTCGACCACCTTCGGCGGCGCGTTCGCCTCGGCTGCCCCCGGTACGCCCGGTCCCGCCGCGGTGACCGGCCGGACGGCGGACACCCCCGGTACGCCCTGGGCCACCTGGGCGACCTGCCGTGCGGCGGCCTGGTTGGTGAAGATCATGGCCGGGCTGCCGGTGCCGGCCGGGTAGTGCCGGGCGATGACCTCCTGCCCGGCGACCGATTCGGTGCGGTTGGTGAACAGCTGCGACTGGCCGAGGGTGGTGACGCCGAGCTGGGTGAGCCCCAGGGTGAGCAGCGCGAGCACGACGGCGGTGACCAGCCAGACCGGCCGGGCCCGGCGGGCGACGAAGCGGGCGATCCGGCCCCAGATGCCGTGCTCGGTCTGCGGGTCGGCGCAGTCGAACCGGGGGCGCCGGGGCCAGAACACCCATCGTCCACCGAGCAGCAGCAGCGCGGGCAGGAAGGTGAGCATCACCAGGAGGGTCGCGGCGATGCCGACGGCGGCGACCGGGCCGAGCGCCCGGTTGGAGTTGAGGCTGGACAGGAGCAGGCAGAGCAGGCTGACGATGACGGTGACGCCGGAGGCGATGATCGCCGGGGCGGCGCCCCGCCAGGCGGCCCGCATCGCGGGCCAGGGCCGGTCGTGCCGGTGCAGTTCCTCCCGGTAGCGGGCGATCAGCAGCAGCGCGTAGTCGGTGCCGGCGCCGAAGACGAGCACGGTGAGGATGCCCTGCGCCTGCCCGTTCAGCTGGACGAGCCCGCTGCTGGCCAGGTGGTAGACGAGGAGCGCGGCCAGCGCGTACGACGTGCCGGCGGCGAGCAGCGGAAAGATCCAGAGCACCGGGCTTCGGTAGACGATCAGCAGGATGACCAGCACCACGACCAGGGTGACCAGCAGCAGCGGCCCGTCGATGGCGGCGAAGACCTCGATCAGGTCGGCGAGCAGGCCCGCCGGACCGGCCGCGTCCACGGTCAACCCGTCCCGGTCGGTGCCGGCGGCGTCCCGCAGTTGGGTGACGACCTGGCTGATCCGCTCGCCCTCGGTGCTGTCGATCGGGACGATCACCTGCACGGCCTGCCCGTCCTGGCTGGCGATCGGCGGCGGGAGCGGGCTGACCACGCCGGGCACCTGGGCGAAGCGGGCGATGTCGGCCGCGACCCGCTGCCGGTCGGCCGGGGTGATGCCCGAGGTGCGCTCGTAGACGACCAGGGCCGGGGTGGTCTGCCGGGTGACGAAGCCGGCGGAGAGGTCCTGCGCCCGGGTCGCCTCGGCGTTCGCGGGGAGGAAGGCGGCGTTGTCGTTGGTGGCGACGTCGCCGAGCCGGCCGGCGTACGGTCCGGCGATCGCGCCGACGAGCAGCCAGCCCAGCACGACCGCCACCGCGACCAGCGTCGCCGTCCGGCGGCTCCGTCCCCCGGCCATCTCCACCCGTCCTCGGCCCGACGCATCAGCCGACGCGGCGTGAGCGCGAGTCGACATGCCCCATCCTGCCGGGCGAAACGGCATCTGGTGGTCGAAACCGGGCGCTGCCGGGATGCCGGCCCAGTTGTAGTCGACCAGCCCAGGAAGTGACCGGACGGGCCGGAACCACGAGAAACGCCCGGCGGCCTGGGCCGACGGGCGCTGATTTGGAGTGAAGCTCCCCCGATTGGACTCGAACCAATAACCTGCCGGTTAACAGCCGGCTGCTCTGCCAATTGAGCTACAGGGGACCGTGCACCGCCCGGCTGCCGGATCTCTCCGCGCCGTGCGACGGGGACAAGAGTACAGGACATTGGGGGGTGGTGCGCCAGGGGGTTACCGGACGGGTTGCGACCCCCGCGACATCCCCGCAGCACGCTGACCACAACCCGTAATTCGGACAAATCCGGTTCCAGGCCCATGGAGGCATGAGCGAAGAGCAAGATGGGTAGTTAGCCGCCGACAGAGGACGCAGGCGCGAGATGGTCGGTCCCGCCGGGGAGCCCCCGGTCGGGAACGGCGGCGCGTCAGGAACGGAAGGAGCCGCCATGCGCGGAAAGATCATGTTTCTTGGCGGGCTGGCTGCGGGATTCGTCCTGGGCGCCCGTGCCGGCCGGGAGAAGTACGAGGAGCTGATGGTCCGGGGTCGCAAGGTGCTCGACCACCCGACCGTCCAGGAGGCGGCGGGTGTCGCGCAGGCCCAGGCGAACCGGCTGTACGCCGAGGGCAAGGACAAGCTGGGGCAGACCAAGCTCGGTGAGAAGCTGACCAGCGGCAACGGCAGCAAGCAGGGGCTGACCCAGGCCGACAAGCCGTTCGCCGGCACGCCGGCCACCGCCGGCGCCAAGTCCGGTTCGAGCGGCACGGGCTCGAGCAGCGGCTCGAGCCAGAAGTCGTCCGGCACGAGCGGCACCAGCAACCTCTGACGCCACCCGAGCAGCGGGCCGGTCACCGACAGGGCGACCGGTCCGCTGTCTCCTGTCCGGACGGGACCCAACCGCCCCCCTTTTGCTGATCCTGAACAAAAGTCGAAGCGATTCATAGAAAACTTTTGGCTTCGGCCTCTTCTCTTTGGTCGCGTACGCAAATATCGTCTCGCGTAGAACCTGGCCAGGCTCTTGTCACCACACCAGCGACCTCCTCAGCTTCGTCCCGCGCTGAGGCGGACCCGCCCGACCAGAGCGAGGTTCGATGCGCAGACCCTTCGGCCGCAGGGCCGCCACCCACCTCAGTCTGCTCGCCCTCGTCGGCGCGACGCTCGTCGCGACGGCGGAGCAGGCTCCGACCCCGGCGCAAGCCGCGCCGGTGCTCAACGCCCCGGCACCCAACAGCAACGGCATGCAGTACAAGGTGCTCGTCTTCACCCGGTCGGCCAGCGGCAACAACGCCGCCACCGCCGCCGGCGTGCAGGCCATCCAGCAACTCGGGCAAGAGCGGCGCTTCACCGTCGAGGTCACCAACGACGCCCGCAAGTTCGACGAGCCGCACCTGAAGCAGTTCCGCGCCGTGGTGTTCCTGAACACCGCAGGCGACGTGCTCAACGACGCCCAGCAGTCGGCGTTCGAGCAGTACTACCGCGACGGCGGCGGCTTCGTCGGCGTCCACTCCGCCATCGAGGCCAACCCGAACTGGTCCTTCCTGACCGACCTGCTGGGCACCCGGGCCACCGGCGCGCCGTCGGCCACCAGCAAGGGCACCGTCACCGTCGCCGACCGGGTCCACCCGGCCTCGAAGACGCTGCCGCAGCGGTGGAGCACCACCGACCGGTGGTACAACTTCGCGGCCAACGTCCGAGGCGTCTCACACGTGCTGGCCACGGTGGACGAGAAGACGTACACCGGCGGCACCATGGGCTTCGACCACCCGGTCACCTGGTGCAAGGACTACCAGGGCGGCCGATCGTTCTACACCGGACTCGGCGCCACCCCGGAGAGCTACAGCACCGTGGACCTGCGGGCCCACCTGGGCGGGGCGATCCAGTGGGCGGCCGGGGTGACCGACGGCGACTGCGGCGCGACCGTGCTGGCCAACTACCAGATGACGGTCATCGGGGCGCAGCCCAACGTCAACGAGCCGATCGGCTTCGACGTGCTCCCCGACGGCCGGGTGCTCCAGACCGACCGGCGCGGCGGCGTACGGCTGCACAACCCGGAGACCAACCAGACCACCGTGCTGGCCCAGATCCCGGTCTACACCCACAGCGAGGACGGGATGTACGGCCCGGCGATCGACAACGACTTCGCCACCAACAAGTGGGTCTACCTGTACTACGCGCCCCCACTGGACACCCCCACCGGGGCCGCGCCGACCACCAGCACCGACCCGCACGCCTGGGACGTGTGGCAGGGCTACTTCCAGCTCTCCCGGTACAAGTTCGTCGACGGGGAGACGCCGTCGCTCGACCTGAGCAGCGAGCAGAAGATCATGCAGGTGCCGGTCGACCGAGGCGCCTGCTGCCACGTGGCCGGTGACATCGCGTTCGACTCGAAGAACAACCTCTGGCTGGTCACCGGGGACGACACCCCGGCCGGTGGCGGCGGTTCCGGTGGCTTCTCGCCGCACAACGACTCGGTCAGCGCCACCGGCGTCTACCAGGCGCCCTTCGTGGACGCCCGGCGCAGCTCGGCCAACACCAACGACCTGCGCGGCAAGATCCTCCGGATCACGGTCGGCGCCGACGGGTCGTACACGGTGCCGACGGGCAACCTGTTCCCGGCCGGCACGGCGAAGACCCGGCCGGAGATCTACGCGATGGGCTTCCGGAACCCGTTCCGGATCACCCTCGACAAGAACGACGTCGCCTACATCACCGACTACTCCCCCGACTCCTCCACTGCCCAGGTCGGGCGCGGGCCGGCGGGCACCGGCCGGATGATGGTGGTCGACAAGCCGGCGAACTACGGCTGGCCGATGTGCGTGCAGCCGAACCTGCCGTACATCGAGATGAACTGGACCACGAGCCCCATCTCGCCGGTCGCGCCGTTCGACTGCGCGGCGCCGAAGAACACCTCCCGGCACAACACGGGCCTGACCGACCTGCCGAAGGTGGAGAAGTCTGAGCTGTGGTACTCGTTCCAGGCGCCGACCCCCTGCCCGGAGTCCTACCTGTCGACTCCGACGCAGACCTGCCCGGTGCTCTTCCCGGAGCTGGGCACCGGTGGTGTCGGCCCGCACGGTGCGGCGAAGTACGACTACGACCCGGAGCTGAGGTCGGAGACGAAGTTCCCCGAGTACTACGACGACGCCATCTTCTTCGGCGAGTTCACCCGGGACACCCTCAAGGAGATCCGGCTGGACGACCAGGGTGACATCCTGAAGATCAACAACGTGTTGAACTGCGGGCAGGCACCCACCACCCCGGCCAAGCCGTTCCTCTGCGACAACCCGATGGACATGCGCTGGGGTGCCGACGGCAACTTCTACCTGCTGACCTACGGCGACGGCTTCTTCAACATCAACCCGGACGCGGCCATGCTGAAGTTCAGCTACGTCAAGGGCCTGCGGGCACCTACCGCCGTGCTGAACGCGACCCCGACCAACGGCCGCGCGCCGCTGACTGTCGCTTTCTCCAGCGAGGGCTCGAAGGACCCGGACCCGGGCGACTCGATCAGGTTCGCCTGGGACTTCGACGGCAACGGCACCACCGACTCGATCGACCCGAACCCGTCGTTCACGTACACCACCAACGGGGTCTACACCGCCCGCCTGACGGTGACCGATTCCAGCGGCAAGACGGCGTCGGCGAACACCACGATCACCGTCGGCAACACCGCGCCGACCGTCACGGTCAACACCCCGCTCGAGGGCGGCTTCTTCAGCTGGGGCGACGACATTCCGTGGTCGGTCACCGTCACCGACCCGGAGGACGGGCCGATCGACTGCAGCAAGGTCGAGGTGACCTTCGTCCTCGGCCACGACAGCCACGGGCACGGTGAGGCCAACCAGTTCGGCTGCTCGGGCGTGCTGCCCACGGAGGCGGACGACGCCTCGCACGGCGGCTACATCTACGGCGTCGTCAGCGCGTCGTACACCGACAAGGGCGCCAACGGGCAACCGGCGCTGACCACGGTGGGCCAGCAGATCATCCAGGACAAGCTGCAGCAGGTGGAGTTCGCCCAGGAGGAGTCCGGCACGACCGTCGCCACCACCGCCGACACCGGCGGCGGACAGCAGCGCGGCAGCCTCGACTCGGGTGACTGGATCGCGATCAACAACACCGTCAACCTGAAGAACATGCAGTCGGTCACGCTGCGCACCTCCGGTGGCAGCGCGGCCACCGCCGGGCAGCCCCGGTTCGGCGTCCAGTTCCGGCTGGACTCCCCCACCGGCCCGCTGCTGACCAGCGCCACGGTCAACGCGACCAGCGGCAACAACGCCTTCACCAGCACCACCGTGCCGGTCACCGACCCGGGCGGCACGCACAAGCTCTACCTGGTCTTCACCACCGTCCCGGGCGGGCCGACCAGCGGCTTCGGCAACCTCAACTGGGTCCAGTTCAACGGCCAGGGCATCGGCGTCACCCCGTGACGCCCGGGTGGGGCCGTCCACCGGGCGGCCCCACCCGGCCCCACTCCCCAACACCATCCATCACCTGAGAAAGGCAGTCAGGAAATGAACAACAGCACACACGGGATGAGCCGTCGCCGCGTACTCGGCACCATCGCCGGGGCCGCCGGCGCCGTCGCCGCCGGCGCTGCCGGCCTCGCGCCGTCGGCCGCCTTCGCCGGCAACGGCGTGCTCGTCCCCACCGGCAAGCGGGGCATCATCCTCTACAGCGTCCGCGACCGGATCAGCGCCGCCCCGGACGACACCGGCGTGCCGTACGGGTTCGAGCGGGTGCTCGCCCGGCTCGCCGAGATCGGCTACAAGGAGGTCGAGTTCGCCGGGTACACCCAGCACTCCTCGATCCTCGGCCGCCAGATCACGCCGCAGGAGATTCGCCAGGTCCTCGACGACAACGGGCTGCGCGCCAACGGCTCGCACGCCTCCGTCCCGGGCACCGTCACCCCGGCCACCATCGCCCAGTTCGAGCAGACGCTCGACACCGCCGAGATCCTCGGCATGACGCACATCGGCACCGGCAGCGACCCGACCGGCAGCAACTACAAGGCGGACTGGGACGCCGCCGCGGACCGGTGGAACACCTTCGGTGAGATGGCCGCCGCACGTGGGCTCAAGCTCTACACCCACAACCACGACGCGGCGTACAACTTCCTGCTGGACAGCGGGCCGCTGGACGGGTTGGGCCGGCCGACGCGGTCCTCCGGCGTCCGGAAGCTGGAGTACTTCTTCGGGCTGACCAACCCCGAGTGGGTCTGGTTCGAGATGGACATCTACTGGGCGCACGTGGCGCAGCACCGGTACCGCAGCTACACCGACCCGGACGGTGTCACCCAGACGAACATCTTCGACCCGCTGGCCACGGTGGCGGCCCGGACCAAGCGCTTCCCGCTGTTCCACGCCAAGGACGGCGCGTTCAACCCGGCCACCACCAACGGGTACGACATGGTGCCGCTCGGCCAGGGCGACATCGACTACGGCACCTTCTTCGCCAACATGGGCGCGAAGGGCTACCACAACCCGATGTGGGAGCAGGACAACGCACCGGGCGGCGCCGCCGACCCGGGCCGGTCGCTGCGCTACGCGGAGATCAGCTACCAGCACATGTCGGGTCTGCGGGGCTGACGGACCCGACCCACCGCAGGGGCCGCTCCCGGTTACCGGGGGCGGCCCCCTCGCGTGACACGGCGGTGACGACGGTATGGCACATTCCGAAGGGAGGTGTTCGCACATGACGATGATCGGACCGGAGAACGTGGACCAGGCGCGGCTGCTGCGCCTGCTGCGCGACGACGGCCCCCGCTCGAGGGTGGAGCTGACCGATGCCCTGGGCCTGCCCCGGGCCCGGTTCGGCGTGGAGGTGGAGCGGCTCGCCGCGCAGGGCCTGGTGGAGGTCGCGGGGCCCGCCGCGTCCCGGGGCGGCCGCCGCTCGTCGCTGCTCCGGATCGCCGGACAGGTCCGGTTCGGCGCGGTGATCGTCGGCGAGGGGCAGCTCGACGTCGCCCTCACCGACGGGGAGTTGAGCGTCCTCGCCCGGCACGCGGAGCCGATCGACGTGCGCCTCGGGCCGGAGGCGGTGGTGGGGCGCGCGATCGAGCTCCTCGCCAAGCTACGGGTCGAGGCCGGGCCGGCCCGGTTGACCGGGGTCGGAGTGGCCCTGCCCGCGCCGGTCGCGGTCCGGGACGGCACCCCCGTCTCCCCGCCGGCGCTGCCCGGCTGGCGCCAGTTCCCGGTCCGGGACACCATCGCGGCGGAGCTGGGCTGCCCGGTGCAGGTCGACAACGACGCCAACGTGATGGCCCTGGGCGAGCAGCACGCCGGCACCGGCCGGGCGTTCGACGACTTTCTCTACGTCAAGCTGGGCAACGCGATCGGCTGTGGGCTGGTGCTCGGCGGGGCACTGTACCGGGGCGCGACCAGCGGGGCCGGCGACATCGGGCACCTCCAGCTGGCCGAGGACGGGCCGCTGTGCGTCTGCGGCAACACCGGCTGCGTCGAGGCGTACTGCGGGGACGCCGCCCTGGTGCGGCAGGCGGTGACCGCCGCGCGGGCCGGGCGCTCGGCGGCGCTCGGCGACCGGCTGGCCGCGGCCGGCACCCTCACCATCGCCGACGTGGCCGGGGCCGCGACCGGCGGCGATCCGACCGCCCAGACGCTGGTCCGGGACGGCGCCCGCCGGCTCGGCCAGGTGCTGGTCGGGCTGGTGAGCTTCGTCAACCCGGGCATCGTGATCATCGGCGGCGCGGCCCCCGGCATCGGCCCGGTCCTGCTCGCCGAGATCCGCGGCGTGGTCTACCGGCGCTCGGCGCCGCTGGCCACCGGCAGCATGCCGATCGTCCTCTCCGACCTCGGCGACGAGGCCGGCCCGGTCGGCGCGGCCCGCCTGATCAGCGACCAGATCTTCGCGACCCGGTGAGCGCCACCGGTTCGGGTTGCACTGGGGGCGTGCGCAACGTCACTTCCGTGGCTATGCTCACCGGACTTCCCAGGGCTCACCGGGGTCAATCCCACCGGTGTGCCTGGCTGGCCAATAGGAGGACATCGTGGTCTCCCGCAGAGCCTGGCAGCGCGGCGCGGTGGCAACCGCGACCGCGGTGCTGGTGGGCGTCGCCACCGCGGCGCCGGCAGCGCAAGCTGAACCGAACAACAACAACTCACGGAAATTGCGGGCGGCGGTCAGCGCCGACGGCATCATCAAACACCTCAAGGCCTTGCAGCGCATCGCCGACGAGAACGGCGGCACGCGGGTGTCCGGCTCGGCCGGCTACGACCGCTCGGTCGACTACGCCGAGGGGGTGCTCCGCGCGGCCGGCTACCAGGTGAGCCGGCAGGCGTTCCAGTACCAGACGTTCATCTCGTACGGTCCCGGCCTCCTGCAGCGGGTGTCCCCGTCGCCGGCCGCCGACCTGCCGAACGTGCTGATGAGCTACTCGGGCAGCGCCGACGTGAGCGCGCGGGCCTCCGTACCGGCCGGCAGCGCGACGGGCTGCGCGGCGGGGGACTTCGGGCCCGCCAACGTCGGCACCATCGTCCTGATCAGCCGGGGAGGCGGCTGTTCCTTCGGGGACAAGGCGACCAACGCCCAACACGCGGGGGCGGCGGCCGCGGTCATCTACAACAACACCACCGGCGACCTGAACGGCACCCTGGGCGAAACGTTCACGCTGGACTTCGCGGCCGTGGGCGTCACCCAGGCGCTCGGCCAGCAGCTTGTGGCGCAGGTGCCCAGCGGCCTGACGCTGCGGGTCAAGGCCGACACCTTCCGGGGTACGGCCACCGCCGAGAACATCATCGCCGAATCGGTCTGGGGTGACCCGAACAACGTGGTGATGGCCGGTGCCCACCTGGACTCGGTCTCCGCCGGCCCGGGCATCAACGACAACGGCTCGGGCAGCGGCTCCCTGCTGGAGATCGCCACGCAGATGCGCAAGGTCAAGCCGAAGAACAAGGTCCGCTTCGCCCTCTGGGCCGCCGAGGAGTCCGGCCTGATCGGCTCCGAGTACTACGTCGACAACCTGCCGGCGGCGGAGCGTGAGAAGATCGCTCTCTACCTGAACTTCGACATGGTCGCCTCGCCCAACTACGTGCGGTTCGTCTACGACGGCGACAACTCGGCGTTCCCGGTCGGCACCGGGTCCGCTCCCGGGCCGGCCGGCTCGGGCGCCATCGAGCAGCTCTTCCACGACTACTTCGCCTCGCAGGGGCTGGCATCGCGGGAGACGCCGTTCTCCGGGCGTAGCGACTACGGGCCGTTCATCGCCGCGGGCGTGGGCATCCCGTCCGGTGGCCTGTTCACCGGTGCCGAGGGGCTCAAGACCGCGGCCGAGGCGGCGGTCTTCGGTGGCACCGCGGGGGCGCCGTACGACCCGTGCTACCACCAGGCCTGCGACACGATCGACAACATCAACAAGCAGGCGCTCGAGGAGATGTCGGACGCGGTCGCGCACGCCGTGATCACGTACGCCTTCGACACCAGCAGCCTGCACGCCCCGGTCCAGGGCACGGGCCCGGGTGCCGGTGACGGCGGCGGCGGTGGCCTGCACGACCACGACCACGAGGTCACGCAGTAACCGTCCGGCACACCAGACCGGCACGGCGGGAGGCGACCGAGGTCGCCTCCCGCCTTCCGTTCTGCCGAGGCGACAGCGGCCGGAAGAGTCAGTCCCGGCTGCTGCTGAAGGCGGCGTCGAACGCGGCGGCCGGCGCGTCGAAGGCGAGCCGGCGCACGAACTGCAACGCCTCGGGCGCGCCGACCAGCCGGTCCATGCCGGCGTCCTCCCACTCGATGGAGATCGGGCCGTCGTAGCCGATCGCGTTCAACGCGCGGAAGCAGTCCTCCCACGGCACGTCGCCGTGGCCGGTGGAGACGAAGTCCCAGCCGCGCCGCAGGTCCGCCCAGGGCAGGTGGGAGGAGAGCCGGCCCCGCCGGCCGTCACCGGTGCGGACCTTCGCGTCCTTGCAGTCGACGTGGTAGATCCGGTCGGCGAAGTCGAAGATGAAGTTGACCGGGTCCAGCTCCTGCCAGACGAAGTGCGACGGGTCCCAGTTCAGCCCGAAGGCGGGCCGGTTTCCGATCGCCTCGAGGGTCCGCTTGGTGGTCCAGTAGTCGTACGCGATCTCGCTGGGGTGCACCTCGTGGGCGAAGCGGACGCCCACCTCGTCGAAGACGTCGAGGATCGGGTTCCACCGGTCGGCGAAGTCCTGGTAGCCGCGGTCGATCATGGCCGGCGGCACCGGCGGGAACATGGCCAGGGTGTGCCAGATCGACGAGCCGGTGAACCCGACCACCGTCTTCACCCCGAGCTTCGCCGCCGCCCGCGCGGTGTCCTTCATCTCCTCGGCGGCCCGGCGGCGGACGCCCTCCGGCTCGCCGTCGCCCCAGATCCGGGCGGGGAGGATGTCCTGGTGCCGCTCGTCGATCGGGTGGTCGCAGACCGCCTGGCCGACCAGGTGGTTGGAGATGGCGAAGACCTTCAGGTTGTGCTTGGCGAGGGTGGCCCGCTTCCGGTCCACGTACGACTCGTCGGCGAGCGCCTTGTCGACCTCGAAGTGGTCGCCCCAGCAGGCGATCTCGAGGCCGTCGTACCCCCACTCGGCGGCGAGCCGGCAGACCTCGTCGAACGGCAGATCGGCCCACTGGCCGGTGAAGAGCGTGATGGGTCGCGCCATAGTCCTTCTCCCCTGTGGTGATGGGGGATTCCGTAACGGACCGGGGCGAGGGCGACCGGGTGCCGGCGACCTCGACGGGCACCGGTGGGCGCGATCGCACCTGCGCCCGCCGGGTTGCGCCTCCCGCCGGGTCACCGGCCACCTCGCGGTCGCCACCCTCACTCTATTTCCGCCGCCCCGCTCGCGGTAGGCCCCGCTGCGGCCGGACTGTTAAGAGGGGCCCCTTTCACCACGCCAGGCGTTAACAGGGTGCCCTTCCTTACATCTCAGTGCCGGCGGTGCGCGGCGCGGGTGGTCAGGTCGACCAGGGCTGAGCGGCCCGGCTCGGTCAGCGGCGTCCGGTCCAGCGCGGCGCGGGCCTGGTCGACGCGGGCCTGGATCATCCGCTCGACCCGCTCCCGGGCGCCGGTGGCCTCGATGAGCCGACGTACCTCGGCCGCACCCCCGTGGTCCAGCTCCGGGTCGCCGACCAGCGCCCGCAGCCGCGCCGCCTGGGCCGGGCCGGCCCCCTGGCGGGCCAGCGCCATCAGCACCGTCGGCTTACCCTCGCGCAGGTCGTCCAGGTTCGACTTGCCGGTCACCGCCGGATCGCCGAAGACGCCGAGCAGGTCGTCGCGGAGCTGGAAGGCGTCCCCGAGCGGGTCCCCGAACTCGGCCAACCCGGCCAGTGTGTCCGGGTCGGCGCCGGCCAGGGCGGCGCCGATCTGCACCGGGCGGGTCACCGTGTAGCGGGCGGTCTTCATCCGGACGACCGCGAGCGCGCTCGCCACCGAGCCGTCGCTGGCGGCGCCGACCACGTCCAGGTACTCCCCCGCGATCACCTCGGCCCGCATCCGGGCGAAGACGGCGAGACCGCGCCGGACCCGGGCGGGTTCGAGCCCGCAGTCGTGGAACATCTGCCCCGACCAGGCGGCGCAGAGGTCGCCGCAGAGCAGGGCGGCGTCCCGGCCGTACGCCTCGGGGTCACCGCGCCAACCGGAGCGGGCGTGCAGGTCGGCGAAGATCCGGTGCACCGCGGGCTGGCCACGCCGGCGGTCGCTGCGGTCGAGGATGTCGTCGTGGATCAGGGCGAACGCGTGGAACAGCTCCAGCGCCGCCGCCGCGGCCACGATCGGGGCGCCGTCGGAGCCGCCGCAGCCCCGCCACCCCCAGTAACAGAAGAGGGGCCGCAGCCGCTTGCCACCGGCGAGAACGAACCGGCGCAGCACGGCGTGGACGGCCCCCGTACCGTCGTCCGACCGACCCGGCCGCTGTCGGCTCAGGAACGCGGCGAGCGCGGCGTCGAAGCGATCCCGCAACACGGCTGTGTCGGTCGGTACGACGGTGAGGGTCATGGCGCCTCCGGGGCCAGTCCGGCGAGCTGGAGCAGCAGTGACTTCACGTCGGTCGCGGCGAGCCGGGCCCGGGCCGCCGACGGGTCGGAGCAGAGCAGCACCGGCCCGTCGGCCGGGTCGGCGGGCAGCCGGCCGTGCGAGCCACGGACGGCCCGCGCCCCGGCGTCCAACCCGACCACGCTCATCAGGTAACGCATGCCGAGCTTCTTGCGGGCCAGCGCCACCGCCGCCCGGCGCTTCGCGGCACCCGGCGACACCGGGTCGAAGAACAACTCGGCGGGGTCGTAGCCCGGCTTCCGATGAATTTCCACGAGGCGGGCGAAGTCGGGCGCGCGCGCATCGTCCAGCCAGTAGTAGTAGGTGAACCAGGCGTCCGGCTCGGCCACCAGCACCAGCTCGCCCGAGCGGGCATGGTCCAGCCCGTACCCGGCCTGGCCCGCCGCGTCCAGCACCTCGGCCACCCCCGGCAGTGCGGCGCAGAGCTTCGCCACCGCCGGCACGTCGGCCGGGTCCTTCACGTACACGTGCGCCACCTGGTGGTCGGCGACCGCGAACGCCCGCGACGTCCACGGGTCCAGGTACTCCATCCCGGCCTGCGTGTAGACCCGCAGCAACCCCTCGGCGCGCAGCAGCCGGTTGACGTCGACCGGGCGGGAGACGTCGGTGATGCCGTACTCGGAGAGGGCCACCACGGTGGCGTCCCGTTCCCGGGCGGCGTCCAGCAACGGGGCGAGCACCGCGTCCAGCTCGGCCGCCGCGGCGGCGGCCTGCGGCGAGGACGGGCCGAAGCGTTGCAGGTCGTAGTCGAGGTGCGGGACGTAGACCAGGGTCAGGTCGGGCGCGTGGTCGGCGAGGATCCGCTCGGCGGCCCGGCAGATCCACCGGGACGACGGCAGCCCGGCCCCCGGCCCCCAGTAGGTGAAGAGCGGGAAGGTGCCGAGCGCGTCGGTGAGCACGTCGTGCAGCTCGGGCGGGTCGGTCCAGCAGTCCGGCTCCTTGCGCCCGTCGGCGTGGTAGACCGGCCGGGGCGTCACCGTCCAGTCCACGTCGGCGCCCATCGCGTACCACCAGCAGACGTTGGCGACCCGGTAGCCGGGCTCGACCTTCCGGGCCGCCTGCCACAGCTTCTCCCCGCCGACCAGGGCGTTGTGCTGCCGCCAGAGGAACACCTCGCCGAGGTCGCGGAAGTACCAGCCGTTGCCGACGATCCCGTGGCCGGCCGGCAGCTCGCCGGTGAGGAAGGTGGACTGCACCGAGCAGGTGACCGCCGGCAGCACCGTGCCCAGCTCGGCGGCGAACCCGGCCTCGGCGACCGCGCGCAGCCGGGGCATGTGCGCCAGCAGGCGCGGGGTCAGCCCCACCACGTCGATGACGACCAGTCGCTTGCTCATGCCAGCACCTCGCTCCGCTCGGCGCCGCCATGAGGCACCACAGCGCTGTGCCGATGATTCGCTCGCTGACGCTCGCTCATGCCGGCACCTCCGCGGGCGTGGCCAGCCCGAGCGCGAGCAGCTCGGCGCGGGCGAAGGCCAGCTCGGCGGCGATCCCCGCGGCCAGTTCCGCGTCGGTGCGCGGCCGCCGCGCGGCCGGCAGCACCCCCCAGGTGTACGTCTCGACGTCGAGGTGGTCGCAGCCGGCGACCGGCCCGGCGTACAGCGCGGCGAGCGCGGCCCGCAGCACCGGCACGGTGGACCGCAGCGGCGGCTCGGGCGGGGCGTGCAGGGGCACGTGGTAGTGCACCCGCCACGGCCCGGGCAGCCGCGCGTCGAGCGCGGCGTCCAGGTCGTCGGCCGCGTACGCCGGGTCGGCCGGATCATCGACGGTGGCGCAGCCGGCGGCCCGGGTCTGGTGCAGGAACCGGGGCTCGACCCAGCGGCGCAGCGCCTCGGCCGAGCCCGCCGGATCGTCCGCCTCGACGGCGGCGGAGACCTGCACCTTGACCACCGGCAGCCCGGCGGCCCGGAGCCGGCCCAGTGCCTCGGCCGGCTCCTCCCAGGCGCAGGCGAGGTGGGCCAGATCGACGCAGATCCCGAGCCGGTCCATATCCATGGCTGACAATAGCCTACGGGCCTGCCCCGTGGACTCCACCAGACAGCCCGGTTCCGGCTCGAAGCCGACCCGGACGGTCCGTCCGGTCTCCCGCTCCACCGCCGCGAGCCCGGCGGCCAGTTCGTCGAGGCGGCGCCGGACGGCGTCGGCCCGGCCGGCGTCCCACGGGGTACGCCAGGCCAGCGGCAGGCTGGAGATCGAGCCCCGGGCCGCGTCCTCGGGCAGCAGGTCGGCCAGCACCCGAGCCAGGTCGAGGGTGTACCCGAGCCGCTCCGGGGTGGTCCAGTCCGGGTGGTACACCGCGCCCTTGACCACGGGCGCCTGGAAGGCCGCGTACGGGAAGCCGTTGAGGGTGACCACCTCCAGCCCGCGTACGGTCAGCTCGTGCCGGAGCCGGCGGCGGGCCGCCGGGTCGGCGGCGAGCGCGGCGGCCACCGGGGCGGCCAGCCACAGCCCCAGCCCGAGCAGGTCGGCGTCGAGCGCCCGCCGGACGCCGACCGCGTACGTGTCGAGCTGGGCGAGGATCCCGGCCAGGTCCTCGGCCGGGTGGACGTTGGTGCAGTAGCCGAGGTGCACGGTGCTGCCGTCGGCGTGGCGCAGGCGCATCACTCACCCCCGCGCAGGATGGAGTTGCCGGCGAAGGTCGGCGCCGGCGCGTCCACGTCGCCGAGGTCCAGCTTCCCGGACTGTCCGTAGAACTCCACCGGGTTGCGCCACAGCACCCGGTCCACGTCGTCCTCGCTGAACCCGGCGAGCAGCATCGCCTCCCCGGTGGCCCGGGTGAGCAACGGGTCGGAGCGCCCCCAGTCGGCGGCCGAGTTGACCAGCATCCGCTCCGTCCCGTACGTCTTCAGCAGCTCGACCATCCGCGGCGGCGACATCTTGGTCTCGGGATAGATGGAGAAGCCCAGCCAGCAGCCGGTGTCCCGGACCAGCTTCACGGTGACCTCGTTGAGGTGGTCGACCAGCACCCGCCCGGGCTCGATGCCGGACTCGGCCACCACCGCCAGGGTGCGCTCGACGCCGCGGGCCTTGTCCCGGTGCGGGGTGTGCACCAGGGCGGGCAGGTCGTGCGCCACGGCCAGGGCGAGCTGCCCGGCGAAGGCGGCGTCCTCGTCCGGGGTCATCGAGTCGTAGCCGATCTCGCCGACCGCCACCACGCCGTCCTTGTCGAGGTAGCGCGGCAGCAGGTCGAGCACCGGCCGGCAGCGCGGGTCGTTGGCCTCCTTCGGGTTCAGCGCCACGGTGGCGTGGTGCCGGACGCCGAACTGCCCGGCCCGGAACGGCTCCCAGCCGATCAGCGAGTCGAAGTAGTCGACGAACGAGGCGACGCTGGTGCGCGGCTGGCCGAGCCAGAACGCCGGCTCCACCACCGCGCGTACCCCGGCGGCGGCCATCCGCTCGTAGTCGTCGGTGGTGCGGGATGTCATGTGGATGTGCGGGTCGAAGATGCGCATCACGCCTCCCTGGCGGTGGTCGGGTGGGAGCCGGCGCCGAGCCGGTGCAGCAGGTCGGTGGCGTCGGCGGGCATGGTCCGGCCGGCGGCGTGCCGCTCGGCGGCGAGCGCGGCCAGCATCGCCGCCAGCTCGCCGTCCGCCCGGCCGTGGAGGTCGTCGACCACCGCCAGCGGTACGCCGGTGAAGACGCACTTGAGCACGGCCTGCCGCCAGGCCGGCTGCTCCAGGTGCCGGGCGTACGGGCCGAGGGCGGCGGCGATCAGCCGGGTGTCGTTGGTGCGGATCGCGTCGTGCAGCAACGGCACGCAGGCCGCGCCGATCGGCAGCAGCGGCAGGGCCCGCAGCACGGCCCGCTTCTCGGCGGCGTCGCCCTGCCGGTAGAGGGACTCGGCCACCGTCGCGTGGTCGGCGGGCAGCGCGGTGAGCAGCAGCGCCCGGGCGGCCTCGTCGACCGTCCAGCCCGGCGGTTCGGCCAGCGGCTCCCGACCGCACCGCCGGGCGGCGGTGGTGAAGAGGCGTGGGATCGACGCGGGCTCGGTCGCCACGCGGCGCAGGGCCGCGTCCAGCCACTGCGGATCGGGTACGCCGCGCAGCGCGGCGCGCAGTCGGTCGGGTGTCATGCCGTCTCCCCTCTGAGCCGGGTGGCAGGTGGTCAGCCACCGCCTTTGCTCTGCAGCCCCTTACGCAGCACCCGCGGTCGGGACGTGTTGCCTCCGTGGCTGCAGAGCAAAGGGTCCGAGTCGGTTGTGGTCCGGTGCCGGGCGGTCCCGGCGGCGGCGTGCAGGAACTCGATCGACCGGGCCGCGACGGTGGGCGCGGCGTGCGAGTGCCGGGGCAGCTCCACGGCCACCAGGCCGCGGTAGCCGGCGTCGGCGAGGGCACGCAGCACCGGCGGGAAGTCGATCTCGCCCGCGCCGAACTCCAGGTGCTCGTGCACGCCCCGGCGCATGTCGTCGATCTGCACGTTGACCAGGTGCTCGGCGACCGCCGTGACGCAGTCGGGCACCGGCCGCGGCTCCAGACAGCGACAGTGTCCGATGTCGAGGGTGATGCCGAAGCCGGGCGGCACGCCGAGCGCGTCGCGCAGCCGGTGCCAGCCGGCGATGTCCTCGACCAGCATGCCCGGCTCGGGTTCGAACCCGAGCGGCACACCGGCCGCGTCGGCCTCGGCGCAGACGGTGGCGCAGCCGGCGACGAGCCGGTCCCAGGCGACCGACTCCGGCACCTCCGGCGGGCGTACGCCGGCCCAGAACGAGACCGCCTCCGCGCCCAGGTCCGCGCCGATCCGCACCGCCCGGCGGAGGAAGTCGATCCGCCGCGCCGGATCGTCGTGCAGCAGCGTCGGGGCGTGCTTGTGCCACGGGTCGAGCAGGTAGCGGGCACCGGTCTCGACCACCACGGCCAGACCGAGCGCGGCCAGCCGGCGGTGCACGGCGGCCACCCGGCGGGCCAGTCCGGGCCCGAACGGGTCCAGGTGGTCGTGGTCCAGGGTGAGCGCCACCCCCTGGTAGCCGAGGTCGGCCAGGACGGCGAGCGCGTCGGTGAGCCGGTGGTTGGCGAAGCCGTTCGTCCCGTACCCGAAGCGGAGCCCCGCCGTCGCGGTGGTCATGTCGGGGAGACCAGTCGGGCCAACCGCCGGCCGAGCGGGGCGGCCGCGGCGACGGCGACGCCGAGCAGCCGGGCACCGGCCCGGGCGGTCAGCGCGCCCTGCAACGCGGGCAGCCCGGTGATGCCCGCCCCGACGGCGGCGCGTACCCGCTCCGGCGACGGGTCGGCGAGCACCCGGGCCTGCGCGGAGCCGTAGCGGGTGGCGTAGCCGGCGGCGAGCGCGGCGGGGACCGGGTCGGCCCGGCCCAGCGCGGTGGCGGCGACCAGGGCGGTGCCGGCGAGGGTGGCCCGGGGCAGCCGCCGGTCGGCGCCGGAGACCTCCCGCCGGGAGAGCGCGGTGACGGTCCAGGTGTGCGCGGCGACGGTCAGCGCCGCCGGCACCGCCCGGACCGGGCGCCCGCCGGTGGCGCCGAGCAGGACGTCCAGGCCACGGCAGGCGGCCATCACGGCGGGACCGGCGGCGGTGTTCTTGGCGAGCAGGTCGTACCCCCAGATCGCGGCGGCGAGCGGAACCGCCAGGGCGGCGGCCCGCCGGCCCCCGGCGGCGCCCGCGACGGCGAGGCCGGCTGCGGTCAGGCCGGCGGCGACGCCGAGCGCGGTCGCCGGGCGGACCCGGCCGGACGGGATCGGCCGCTCGGGGCGTTCGACCGCGTCGAGCCGGCGGTCGGCCCAGTCGTTGGCGGCCATGCCGGCCCAGTAGAGCAGCACCGAGGCCCCGGCCAGGGCGGGCGTACGCCGGCCCAGCGCGCCGGCCGCCGCCGCGCCGGCCAGCACGTCCCCCGGCACGGAGAGCGCGGCGGGCGCCCGGACCAGCTCGGCGAGGTCGGCGAGGCGGGTCATCGGGGGGCTCCGGCGTGCAGCCCGGCGACGAACTCCGTCAGCAGCGACCACTGCTCGGCCAGCGCGTGGGTGGACGCGTCGAGCGGATCCTTGAAGAAGAAGGCCAGCTCGGCGAGGGGGCCGCGGCGGCCGGCGGCGTGCGCGGCGGCGGTGAGCCGGGCGAGGTCGAGCACCAGCGGGGCGGCCAGCGCCGAGTCGCAGCCGTGCCAGGTGAACTCCAGCCGCATCCCGGTGCCGAGGAAGCCGGCGAAGGTGACCAGATCCCAGGCGGTCTTGAAGTCGCCGAGTTCCGCCACGTACTCGATCCGGGTGCCGCCCTGCGGGACGTAGCCCAGGGTCTCGCCGAGCACCCGCTGCTTGCTGCCCACCTTCGCGGCGTTGGCGGCCGGTTCGGCGAGCGTGGCGCCGTCCCCGCCGCCGAGCAGGTTCACCCCGGACCAGGAGCGCACGGCCAGGTGCCGCATCGCGAACATCGGCGCGAGCACCGACTTGACCAGGGTCTCCCCGGTCTTGCCGTCGTGCCCGGCGTACGGCAGGCCGTGCTCGTCGGCCAGCGCCGCCAGCGCCGGCAGCCGGGCCCCGGTCGACGGGGTGAAGTCCACGTACGGGCAGCCGGCGGTGAACGCCGCGTACGCGTACAGCGAGCTGTTCGGCAGCACCTCGCCGGGGCCGGCCAGCGCGTTCCGCAGCGCGGCGAGGTCGTGGTGGGCCGGGTGCGCGGCGGCGGCCGGTTCGGTGGCGGAGACGTTGACCACCACCACCCGGTCCAGCGCGTGCCGGCCCCGGAAGTCGGTCAGGTGGCGGGCCACGGCGGCGGCGCGCTCGGCCTGGGTGCCGTCGGCCGGGGCGGGCCGCAGCGCCGCCTCCACCTCGGCGAGTTCGCTGGACAGGGCGTCCACCAGCCGGCCGGGCAGCACCCCGGCGGCGGCGAGCGCCTCGGCCCGCTTGGTGAGCGGGGTGGCGACCACGTCGTGACCGCCGAGGACGAGGTCGGCGAAGGCCGGCAGGGCCGGTCCACGCAGGTCGGGAAGCTCGGTGACGCAGCCGGTCGGGTCGGTCAGCCCGGCCCGCAGGGCCAGTGCCCCGACGATGCTGGTGGTCGCGACCGAGCCGCGCGCCCCCACCAGCCAGACACCCGTACGCATCGTCTACCTCCCCATCGTCGGGCCGGTCCGCCGGTGCGGCCGGGGAATCCCGGTCCGGCCGCACCGGACGGCCGTGCTGGTCGTGCCGTGCCGGAGGCTCCGGTGGCACGCTCCCCGGGGTCGACCTCGTCCCCGCCGCGGGGCGCAACCGCGGCGGGCCCTCGCCGGTCGGCGTCGGGAAGCCATCTCGGGCGGCGCCGGAGGCGCCGCGTCGGATCAGGCGGCCAGTTCAGCCAGCGCGGGCTCCACCTCCGTCCAGGCGGCCAGCTCGGCGGAGCGGGTCACCGCGTCGAGCACGAGCTGAACCTGCAACGCGTCGGCGAACGACGGCGCCGGGTCGGTGCCGGTGGCGACCGCCTCGACGAAGTCGCGCATCTGGTGGGTGAAGGAGTGCTCGTAGCCGATGATGTGGCCGGGCGGCCACCAGGCCGACATGTACGGGTGGTCCCCCTCGGTCACCAGGATCCGGGTGAAACCCTGCTCGGCGGTGGGCCGGGAGGCGTCGTAGAACTCCAGCTCGTTGAGGCGTTCCAGGTCGAAGACCAGGGTGCCGAGCGAGCCGTTGATCTCCACCCGGAGCGCGTTCTTACGGCCGGTGGCGAACCGGCTCGCCTCGTACGTGGCCACCGCCCCGCCGTCGAGCCGGGCGACGAAGACCGCCGCGTCGTCGACGGTGACCTCACCCGTCGCCCGGCCGTCGCCGTCGGCCTGCGCGGCCAGGCCGCTCGACCCGGCCGGCAACGGCCGTTCCTTGACGAAGGTCTCGGTCAGCGCGCTGACCCCGGTGATCCGCTGCCCGGTGACGTACTGGGTGAGGTCGATGATGTGCGCGCCGATGTCGCCGAGCGCGCCGGAGCCTGCCCTGTCCTTCTGCAATCGCCAGACCAGCGGGAACTGCGGGTCGATGATCCAGTCCTGGAGGTAGACCGCGCGCACGTGACGGATCTCGCCGAGCCGGCCGTCGGCCACGAACTGCCGCATCATGGTCACCGCGGGCACCCGGCGGTAGTTGAACCCGCACATGGCGCGTATCCCGTCGGCCCGGGCCCGGGCGGCGGCGGCCGCCATCTGCCGGGCCTCCTCGGCGGTGTTCGCCAGCGGCTTCTCGCACAGTACGTGCTTGCCGGCGGCCAGCGCGGCGATCGCGATCTCGCAGTGGCTGTCTCCCGGTGTGCAGATGTCGACCACGTCGATCTCGTCGGACTCGACGAGTCGCCGCCAGTCCGTGGTGTGCCCGTCCCAGCCGAGCCGGTCGGCGGCGGCGGCCACCTTCGGCTCGTCCCGGCCGCAGACGAGCGCCATCCGCACCCGCGCCGGCAGGTCGTACACCCGGTTCACGGTGCGCCACGCCTGTGAGTGCGCGGCGCCCATGAACGCGTAGCCGACCATGCCGACCCGCAGGACTTTGTCGTGAGTGGACAAGGTGGGTCTCCCCCCGTGTATCAGAACCCGAGCTTCAGGTAGTCGCCCGCGTTCTCCTTGGTGATCGTCTCCGAGGCGAGCACGATCTGCTTGGGCACCTGGAGCTCCACCAGGTCGGACATGCCCCGGCCCTGGCCGATCAGGCGGGCCAGGGAGATGGCCGAGGAGGCCATCGACGGGCTGTAGGTGACCGTCGCCTTCAGCACGGTGTTGTCCGCCTGGATGTCCTCCATCGCCTTCTTCGAGCCGGCGCCGCCGACCATGAAGAACTCCTTGCGGTTGGCCTGGTTGACCGCGGCGAGGACCCCGATGCCCTGGTCGTCGTCGTGGTTCCAGAGCGCGTCCATCTTCGGCAGCGCCTGGAACAGGCCGGTGGCGGCCTGCTGGCCGGAGTCGGCGGTGAACTCGGCCGGGCGGCGGTTGGCGACCTTGAACCCGTACGAGGCGAGGGTGTCGGCGAAGCCCTTGGAGCGTTCCTGGGTCAGTTCGAGGGAGTCGATGCCGGGGATCTCACCGATGACCGGGTTGCTGACCCCCTTCTTCTTGAGCTCCTCGACGATGTAGGTCGCTGCGGCCACCCCCATGCCGTAGTTGTCGCCCTTGATCTGCAGCCGGTACGCCTTGGCGTCGGGGAACGCCCGGTCCAGGTTGACCACCGGGATGCCGGCCTTCATCGCCTCCAGGCCGAACGCGTTGAGCTCCTTGCCGTCGTGCGGCAGCAGCACGATCACGTCGGGCTTCTGGGAGACCAGCGTGGACAGCGCCGCCCGCTGGGCCGCCGCGTCCGCGCCGGCCTCGACAATCTTCAGCTCCACGTCGGCGTACGCCCCGGCCTGCGCCTTGGCGTTGTTGGTGATCGCGGCGATCCAGCCGTGGTCGGCGGCCGGCGCGGAGAAGCCGATGGTCACCTTCTTGCCGGGCTCGCTGTTGCCGCCGGTCGCGGCGGCCTTGGTCTGCGCGGCGGTGGGCGCCTGCTCGTTGCTGGTGCAGCCGGCGAGCACGACGCCGGCGGAGAGCGCGGCCCCGCCGAAGAGCAGCCGGCGGCGCGACAGATCGCGACCCTGCGTTGTCATGACGGCCTCCTGGTGTGGTGGTGGGGTGAAAAGGGTGTGCTGGGCCCGGCCACCGTCGCTGTCGAGGTGGCCGCGGTGTCGCGGTCGGATCAGGTGGTGCTGGTGGCCCGGTTGCGGCGCAGGAACTGGGTGAGGCTGCCGAACTGGACCTGCTGGACCAGGACGGCGGCGACGATGATGCCGCCCTTGACCATGTTCTGGGCCTCGGTGGAGAGACCGTTGATGGCGAACAGGTTGGTGATGGTGGAGAAGATGATCACGCCGAGCAGGGAGCCGATGATGGTGCCCCGCCCGCCGCTGAGCAGCGTGCCGCCGATGATCGCGGCGGCGATCGCGTCCAGTTCGTAGAGGTTGGCCATGGCCGCCTGCGCGGAGGTGGCCTGCGACGTGAGCATGATCGCGGCGATGCCGCAGCAGAGCCCGGAGAGCGCGTAGAGCAGCAGGGTGTGCCGGCGGACGTTGATGCCGGCCAGCCGGGCCGCCTCCGGGTTGCCGCCGACCGCCACCGTGCGGCGGCCGAAGGTGGTGCGGTTGAGCAGCACCCAGCCGGCCGCGACGACCGCGGCGAGGATGTAGACCAGCAGCGGGATGCCGAGGACATTCGTGCTGGCGATGCCGTTGATGATGGTGTCGTTCGAGACCTGGGTCTGCTTGTCGGAGATCTCGGCGGCCAGGCCGCGGGCGGCGACCATCATCGCGAGGGTGGCGATGAACGGCACCAGCCGCCCGTACGAGATGAGCAGCCCGTTGACCAGGCCGACGGCGAGCCCGACGGTCAGCGCGCTGAAGATCATGCCGCCGGCGCCGTAGCTCTGGGTGGCGACCGTGGTGCACCACACCCCCGCGAGCGCGACGATCGCGCCCACCGACAGGTCGATGCCCCCACCGATGATCACGAAGGTCATCCCGACGGTGACCACGCCGACCACCGAGGCCAGCTTGAGGATGGTGAGCGTGTTGCCCCACACCCAGCTCGCGTCACCGTAGAGGTCGGGCCGGGTGACGATGCCGATGACCACCAGCACCACCAGGGTGGCCAGCAGCCCCAGGTTGCGTCGGGCGCCCTCGCCGCCGTCCCCCCGCCACCAGGACAGCCGCCCCGGCGCGTCGGCCCGCGCGGTCTCGGCCGGGTCGACCGGCGGCGACTGCGCCGGCAGCCCCGCCGCCCGTTCCGGCGCGGTAGGGGTATCCGTCACTTCGCTCATGCCGGCGCGCCTTCCATGAGGGACCCCGCCATGACGAGGTCGAGCACGGTGTTCTCGTCGATTTCGCCGGCCGGGGCCTCCCGGACCACCCGGCCCTCCCGCATCACCAGCACCCGGTCGGCCAGGCCGAGCACCTCGGGCACCTCACTGGAGACCAGCAGCACCCCGACGCCCCGCGCGGCCAGGGCCCGGATGACCTGGTACAGCTCCGCCCGGGCGCCCACGTCCACCCCCCGGGTCGGCTCGTCGAGCAGCAACAGCCGGGTGTCCCCGAGCAGCCATCGGCCGACCACCACCTTCTGCTGGTTGCCGCCGGAGAGGGTGCGGACCGGCCGGCGCACGTCGCGGGGGCGCAGCTCCAGGGAGCCGGCGATCCGGTCCGCCTCGGCCCGTTCCCGCCTCGCGTCGGTGAAGCCGAGGCGGGCGTACCGGCCGAAGGTGGCCAGGGTGACGTTGCGGTAGATCGGCTCGCCGAGCAGCAGCGCCTGGCTCTTGCGCTCCTCGGGAGCCATCCCCATGCCGGCCCGTACCGCCGCGCCGACGCTGCCCGGGCGCAGCGCCCGGCCGCCCATCGTGACCGTGCCGGCCTGCGCGCGCCGCGCGCCGTAGATGGTCTCCAGCAGCTCGGAGCGGCCGGAGCCGACCAGCCCCGCGATGCCGACGATCTCCCCGGCCCGCACGGTCAGCGACACGTCGGCGAACTCGCCGGCCCGGCTGAGCCCGTCGACCCGCAGCAGCTCTGCGCCGGGGGTCTCGTCGGCGGGGCGCTCGGGGAAGACGTACTCGATGGTCCGCCCGGTCATCCGGGCGACCAGGTCGTTTGTCGGGGTGTCGCGGGCCGGCAGGTTCGCCGCGGTGGTCCGGCCGTCCTTGAGTACGGTGACCCGGTCCCCGATCTCCCGGATCTCCTCCAGCCGGTGCGAGATGTAGATGACCGCGATGCCCTGCGCGGTGAGTTCCCGGATGATCCGGAACAGGTTGGCCACCTCGTCGTGGGCGAGCACGGCGCTCGGCTCGTCCATGATGATCAGTCGGGCCTCGTGGGAGAGCGCCCGGGCCATGCTGACGATCTGCTTGCCGGCGGCGGGCAGGTGGCGCACCAGGCGGCCGGATGGGATCTCCGGGTGCCCGAGCCGGGCCAGGATCTGCCGGGTCTTCCGGGCCATGTGTCCACGGCGGACGAAGCCGAGCCGGCGCGGCTCGTGGCCGAGGAAGGCGTTCTCCGCCACCGACAGGTCCTCGACCAGGTCGAGTTCCTGGTAGATGGTGGCGATCCCGGCCCGCATGGCGGACTGCGGGTCGGCGAAGCTCGCCGGCTCGCCGCGCCACTCGACCTCGCCGGAGTCCGGCCGGTGCACCCCGGCGAGCACCTTGATCAGGGTGGACTTGCCGGCGCCGTTCTGCCCGAGCAGGCAGTGCACCTCGCCCGCGCGGACCTCCAGCTGCACCCCGTCCAGCGCGCGTACGCCGGGGAAGGTCTTGACCACGTCGGTGAGGCGCAGGACCACCTCGCCCGCGACGGCGTCGGCGGGGGCCGTCACCAGCGGCGCCTTGCCGGTCATGATGCCTCCCCGAAGGCCAGGTCGCTGGCGAGCACCGCGGCGCCGGCCACCCCGGCGCGGGGGCCGAGTTCGGAGAGCACGACCGGCAGGTTGCCGGTGGCCAGCGGCAGCGAGCGGCGGTAGACCACGCTGCGGATCTCGGCGAGCAGGATGTGGCCGAGCTGGGCGAGCCCACCACCGATCACGATCATCGACGGATTGGTGAAGCTCACCAGCCCGGCCAGCACGCTGCCGACCCGCCGGCCACCGTCGCGGATGAGCTGGATGCAGGTGACGTCCCCCTCGGCCGCCCCCTGCGCCACGTCCAGCGCGGTCACCGCTCCCCTGGCGGCCAGCCGGTCGGCGAGCGACGGCGAGACCCCGGCGCGGGCCGCCGCGGTGGCCTCCCGGGCCAGCGCCGCGCCGCTGAAGACGGCCTCCAGGCAGCCGAGGTTGCCGCACGAGCACATCGGACCATTCGGGTCGACCTGGATGTGCCCGATGTCGCCGGCGCAGCCGTCGGTGCCCCGGTAGACCTCGCCGTTGAGGTAGATGCCGCACCCGATGCCGGTGCCGATCTTGATGAGCAGGAAGTCGTCCACCGAGTGGGCGACCCCGCCGTGCCGCTCGCCGATCGCCATGATGTTGACGTCGTTGTCGACCACGGCCGGGCAGCCGTGCTCCCGGGTCAGCAGCTCGCGGACCGGGAAGCGGTCCCAGCCGGGCATGATCGGCGGTGAGACGGGCACGCCGTCGCGGAAGCTGACCGGCCCGGGCACGCCGATGCCCACCGCGTCCAGCCGCTCGTACGCGCCGTCCACCTTGGCCTTGTGCAGCAGCTCGTTGACCCGCTGGAGGGTCACCTTCGGCCCGGAGCGGATGTCCGCGGACTCGGTGTACGCCGTCACCGGTTCGAGCCGGCCGTTGACCACCTCGACGTCGATCGAGCTGGCGCCGAGGTCGACCGCGGCGAAGCGCAGGTGCGGGCTCAGCTCGACCAGGGTGGACCGGCGACCGCCCCGGGAGGCGGCCAGCCCTGCCTCGGCGACGTAGCCGAGACCGACCAGCCGCTCGAGTTCGGCGAGCAGGCGCGGGCGGGGCATCTGCAACCGGTCGCCCAGCTCGGCCCGGGACACCGCCCCCTCGTCCCGGAGCAGTCGCAGGAGCTGTACGTGCAGGGGGTCGACCGTGCGCACCGGGACACACCTCCGCGTCGGAGTCGTTCACATCGACGAAACGCCGATGTGTCGTGCCCGACACAGTAGGAGGCTTCCGGGTCACATGTCCATAGCTTCAGGCGATCTGATCCAAACTTTTGTCTATCCGAACAAAAGCGCGGCGGCGGGGTCAGGAAAGCCGACGAGCGCCCCCGCCTGGCCAGCCCCGGCGGCCCGCCGGTCAACGGCCGGGCTTGCCCTTCTTCCGGAGCTTGCGGTCGTCGCGCAGCTCGACGTACGGCTCCCGGTCGGCGGGGTGCCCCGCCGCGATGGCGCGGCCACGCTCCAGCTCGGCGTCGAACTCGGCGCCGAACAGGATGGCGATGTTGGTCAGCCAGAGCCAGACCAGGAATATGATCACGCCGGCCACCGACCCGTACGTCTTGTTGTACGAGCCGAAGTTGGCGACGTAGAGGGCGAACAGCACGGAGACGACCAGCCAGATCACCACGGCCAGCACGCCGCCGGGGCTGACCCAGCGGAAGCCACCGTGCCGGGCGTTCGGCGAGGCCCAGTAGAGGATCGCGAACATCAGGCTCACCAGGATCACCAGCACCGGCCACTTGGCGATGTTCCACACCGTCACGGCCGTCGAGCCGGCACCGATCCCGCTGCCGACCTGCTTCGCCAGCCGGCCGGTGAAGACCACGATGACCGAGGCGGCCAGCAGCATCACGCCGACCAGGGCGGTCACCCCGAGCCGGATCGGCAGCGTCTTCCAGATCGGCCGGCCTTCCGGCACGTCGTAGATCGCGTTGGAGGCGCGCATGAAGGCGGCGATGTAGCCGGAGGCGGACCAGTAGGCGCCCAGCACACCGACCACCGCCGCGATGCTGGCCAGGCCACCCGAACTGCTCGCCTGCTCGATCGCGAGGTCGACGATGTGCCGGATGGTCGGCTGCGGCGCCGTCTGGTCGAGGGTGTCCTTGACCCCCTTGACGGCGTCCTTGCCGAGCAGGCCGACGACCGAGATGAGCGCCAGCAGGCCCGGAAAGATCGAGAGCACCCCGTAGTAGGTGAGCGCGGCGGCCCGGTCGGTCAGGTTGTCCGCCTGGAACTCCCGGACCGTACGCTTCAGCGCCGCCTTCCAGCCGACACCCGGCAGTTGGCTCGGGCTCTCCGGGGCCGGCCCCGTCCGCCCCGCGCCGTCCCGCCCGCCGGACGTGCTGCCGGGATCGTCACGGTCGCGCCCACTCCCGGCGGAAGACTCGTCGCGGGCCATCGCCCCTCCCTCGTCGTCGGCGGTGTCCCCCGACATGCCCGCGGAAGGGCCGGTTAACCACCTACTTGTAGAGCAACCTGCCCATCCGTCGGGAGGCGAGCGCGAGCATGCCGGCGGCCAACACCACCAGGTACGCCACGTCCAACAGCCAGGACCAACCGGAGCGCTCGACGCAGATCGCCCGGATCAGGTGCACCGACCGGTAGAGCGGGGTCAGCTCGACCACCCAGCGCAGTACGGCCGGATAGGCCTCGGCCGGCACGAACGTGCCGGAGAAGAGGAAAAGGGTGAACTGGGCCGACCCCATCAGGTCGAAATCCTGCCAGCTGCGAATGAGCGTCGAGACGACCATGCCGAGCGCGCCGAACGCGACACCGACCAGCATCGCGGCCGGGAAGGCGGCGACCGCCCGGACCGCGGTGGTCAGGTCCATCACCACCATGATCAGCAGGAACGCGGCCGAATAGAGGCTGCCCCGGATCATCGCCCAGGCCAGCTCGCCGAGAGCGATCTCGAACGGCTGCACCGGGGTCGCGATGACCCCGTCGTACAGCTTCATGAACTTCATCTTCCCGAAGAAGTTGAAGGTCGTCTCGGACAGCGCGCCGTTCATGGCCGAGGACGCCAGCATCGCCGGGGCCACGAACGCGGCGTACGAGACCACCTGCCCGCCGGGCAGGGTGAGGTCGCCGACCAGCGCGCCCACCCCGACGCCGATCGAGAAGAGGTAGAGCACCGGCTCCAGGAAACCAGAGAGCAGCACCAGCCAGTACGCGCTGCGCAGCGCGGTCAGGTTGCGCTCGGCGACCGAGGCGGAGCGGCGGGGCGCCCCCTCGAAGCTGACCAGCCGGGGCAGGACGAGACCGACCACGACACCCTCCCCTAGACGACGAGCGAACGCTGGAACACCCGCCGGGCGAGCAGCCAACCGGCGGCGGCCCAAGCGGCGAGGTAGAGCAGGTGACCGGCGATCGACCACTGCGGAGCGACGCCCAGCGTGGCGGCCCGGCACAGGTCCACGCCGTGCCAGAGCGGGGTCGCGTACGCCAGCCAGCGCAGCGCCTCCGGCAGCGACGCGACCGGGAAGAACACCCCGGCGAACAGGGTCATCGGGATCACCGCGAACCGGAAAAGCAGGGCCAGGTAGCTGTCACTCGGCACCGCCGCGCTGATCGCGAAGGTCGGCGCGGCCACCGCGAGCGCGAGCAGCACCGCCACCGGCAGGACGGCCACCGCCCACGGCGAGCGCAGCGCCCCGAAAAGCGCGGTCACCAGCACGAACGTGGCGGCGCTGGTGAGCACCCGGAACAGCACGAAGGCGAGGTGCCCGGCGAGGATGTCCCCGATCCGCAGCGGCGCCGCCACCTGGGCGTGGTAGGTCCTGATCCACTTGAAGTTGCTGTGCACCGGCCAGGTGGACTCGGCCATGGCGACCTGGAGGGCGGTGGAGGCGATCAGGCCCGGCACCAGCCACTCCAGGTAGGGCACCCCCTCCACGCCCCGGTGCACGTACGCCCCGACCCCGACGCCGAAGCCGAGCACGGTGAGCACCGGCAGCAGGAAGGACGAGAAGACCCCCGCCCGCCAGGTGCGCCGGTAGCCGACCAGGTAGTGCGCGAGGACCGCCAGGGCCGGCACGCGCGCCATCCCCGGCCGGGCCCGCTCCGCCACGCTCACGTCGACCACCCCCGCGCTCTGCCCACGTTGGCCTTCCTACCCCCTGGGTACGACAGGACCGCCGGTCACCCTACGGCGGGCCACCCGTGGTGTCGCGCGATTTGTCCCGCTGCCCTGAGACGTACGTGTGGCTTGGCTTGCATACGATCAGGCCGCACCGAAATCGGGAGGATTTCATGGCCCACCTGACTCCGGCCGACGTCCGGAACGCCGCGTTCAGGAAGCCTCCGATTGGCAAGCGGGGCTACGACGAGAAGGATGTCGACGACTTCCTGGACGCCGTCGAGCAGACCATCACCGCTCTGACGGAGGAGGTGACGTCCCTGCGCGCGCAGCTCGGCAACGGGACCTCGTCGTCTGGGACCGGCGGGCAGGGAGTGGCGTCCACCGAGCTTGAGCAGATCAAGAACCGGCTCGCGCGGCTTGAGGCCATCGTTGCGAACGCCGGCCTGCGGCCGTCCATAGGCGATCCGCTGTTCGGCGACGGTCGGTAGCGCGGGCGCGGTTGCCGGCGCTCAACGTACCGGGGCCATCGCTCCTCGTGGTAGCGCGGCGTCGGCCGCGCATCGAAGCCACCAGGATTGCCATGCCCCACTAGGCGAAGTGCTCGGTCACCACTGCCTGCGCGTCAGCAGCGCCTAGCCAGCGCTGCACGTGCAGGACTTGCCCGAACCACTCGATGCGTCCGTCAACCAGCTCTGTTCGCGCGTCATCCGGATCTGGGTCCGCCCGATCGCTGAAGCGCCACGATGGCTGGTCAGACTCGTCAGCCTTGAGCACCACACTCAGGTCGACGGCAGTGCCCCTCTTGCCGTCGCTCCAGGTCGCGTCGGTCAGCCTGACCAGGAGGTAACCTCGGTCACCGCGGTCAGATCGGACCTCGGCAACCTTCCCGTCGTAGTTCCAAACAGGATCTACCGTCATCTTGCTCGACCCCTACCACTAGGGCATCCAGCGCTTGGGCGAACGGCGGCGCACCGGCCGTGCCTTCCTTGAGCCCTCATTCCGCTGTCCTTCTTACGTCGGCCACCTCGCCGGCACCTGACGGCCGCTCTGCCCGCCACTTCAGGTAGGCAGCCATTCTCGCCTGATCCGCTCGCTTCTTGCGTCGCCGCGCAACGAACGAGGTGATCAGCAACCCGAAGCCGAGCGCCGCGAGCAGGGAAGCGGGAACGAGTTCCTCACCAAGGGCGGTAAGCAAGGCTCCGTACGGCGCCGCTCGAATACGACAGACTGAAGACTCTTGATTCCCGAGCCCTCAATCTGCCTGAGACGTGACAAGGGCTCAGCGGTCCGGCGTGGCGGCGGGCGGGACCCGCCGCCACACGCCCTTACTGTCCGCCAAAGGCCTTGATCAACTCCTCCGGCGCCTCCTGCGTGTCGGCGGCGGAGGGCTTGCTCAGCGTTACCGGGGTTCCGAAGTCGGTGTACCGGGTGACCAACTGGCCAGCCGCGGGCTGCACGTCGGACATGTCCAGGGCCAGCTCGATGAGCCGGCCCTGGTCGTCGGTGCGGGCGGTGAAGGGGATGGCAGCCGCCTTGTCGCCGAGCTGCTGCAGCTTCCCGTTGGGCTTCACCTTTCGATAGTCGACGGTACCGGTGAAGCTGTGCTCGCCGGTCTTCTCGACCTCGGCGACCGCGCTGATCATCTTGCGGGCGCCGCCCGGGTCACCGTCGGGCATCAGGCTCAGCTGGCCGTCGGCGCCCAGCTTCGTCGCGTCCAGGTGCAACCACTTCTTCGGGGCTCCGGACAACCCGCTCAGCTTCAGGAATGCGTCCGCGCCGATGACGAGCATGTGGATGCTCATGGCACCAGCAAGCTCCAGCGACATGTCCATGGCCATGGACCTTGGGTCCATCACGCCGCCGCCGTTCATTGCCGGCGAGCTGAGTGTGACGCGCACGCTGTCCTCGTTGAGCTTGAGCGCGGCGGAGGTCAGCTCAGCGAGCGGGTCGGCGGGTGCCGCACTGGCCGCTGCCGCATCGCTCGGACCAGCACTGGCGGCCGGTGCGCCAGCCTCGGTCTTGCACCCGGTCAGCGTGAGGCCGAGCGCGGCAACGAGAGCGATCCCCGTGGCTGCCAGCCGTCGAGTTTTCATCGGTGGGCTTTCTCCTAGTCCGGAATGGGCCGCACGCACGCAAGGAGGTCCGCCCGGCCGGCGGCCAGGCTAACATCGGAGCTGCTTCGACGGCCCACCTCGCCGCCGTCCGAAAGCGTGATCGGCCGGCTATGGCCGCGCGGCGACCCGCGCGACGAACGCCCGCCAGGCATCGGGGCCGAAAGCCAGCACCGCCCCGGGCCGGGTGGTTGGTCGGCACCCGGCCCGGGTCGGGGTGGGTACCCCGATCCCGGGCCGGGAGGTCGCCTCGCGTCGATCAGGTGAGCCCCGTCGGCACCAGCAGGTAAGCCCGTCGGGCGCGGTCACCACCCGCGTCACAGGCGACGGGACAGGCGAAGCCGACGATGAGCCCGTCGTCGTTGATGTCTTCCGCCGACCGCAGGGTCACCGTCGGGGGCAGGTCCGGGACCTGCTTGTTCAAGTCGATCATTCGCCCGTTCTGCCACAGGAACGCCCGCTCGGTGTAGGAACCGCCCCCGGAGACCCGGGAGATGCCCACGACTTGCCGCGCCTCGTTGACCGCCCGCGCCTCTGAGTAGGTACCCCCGAGGGTGCCGAGGTCGCGGATGGTGCCGGCACTCCAGAGAGTTGCGTGCTGTTCGCTGTTGCTGTTCTGGGAGACGCCGACGACGTCGCCGTTGTCGTTGATGTCCCGGGCGTAGGTGGACTCGTTGGGGCCGCCCAGAGTGCCGAGATCCTGCAGGGCACCGCCCTTCCAGACGAACGCGTGCAGCGCGCCGCTCGGGGTGATGGCACCGCCGACGACGTGCCCGGCGTCGTTCACGCCGTAGGCGATGCTGTCGGTGCCCCACGCCCCGGCCCGGCCGCCGAGCGTGCCCAGGTCCAGGATCGTGCCGTTGCGCCAGACGACCGCCCGCGTCGGCGAGCCCTGTCGCTCGAATCGGGTGCCGACCACCGTGCCGTCGTCATTGATGTCGTTTGCGTGGCTGCCGCTGCCCGCGCCGTAGCCGGTGCCGAGGTCGGTCATCACCCCGTCGGCATACCGGAAGGCGTGCCCCGGCTCCGTCTCGTTGACATGGGTCGAGCCGACAATCACGCCACCGTCGTTGATGCCCGCTGCCTTGCTGAGGCCGAACGTCCCGTTGTAGATAGCGCCGAGGTCGGTCATCGCCCCGTCGGTCCACGCGAATGCGTGATGGTTGTAGACCCCGTCGATCGTGGAGACGCCCACCACGGTGCCGGTGGCGTTGAGCGCGTACGCGTCGCTGCTGGGTGGCTCCCCCGTGCTCGGGGCACCGATCGTGCCCAGGTCGATGTAGGTGTACGTGGGCAGGGCGGTGGCCGCCGCCGCGATGCCGGGCGTGGTCGCCACCCCGGCGACCACCACGGTCAGACAGGCCAGGGTTCGCTGTAGTCGACTCATCAACAGTCCCCTCGTGACGTACTGGGATAGATCGATGATCGACCCCAATCCGCCCGCGAAACCCTTACCAGGTGGTTACCGCCTGCGCCGCTGACACCTCTATGACCGCGCGGCGGTCCTCGCGACGAACGTGCGCCAGGCATCGGGGCCGAAGGCCAGTACGGGTCCGTTCGGGTCCTTGGAATCACGTACGGCGACCACGCCGGGCAGGTTGTCGGCTACCTCCACGCACGCCCCGCCCTGGCCGTTGCTGCGGGTGCTCTTGCGCCACTGGGCACCGCTCAGGTCCATGTCTCCGCCACTTCCGCTATCAAGTCGAGCGACTGCTGGTGTGATAGTGCCTCGCCCCGGATCGACTCCCAAACCTCGACCATCTGCCGCACGAACTCCGGCCGGTCGATCACCTGCCCATGGAGTTGTCCTTCCAGGTAGACAACGTCCTCGCCGTGCGGCGGGGTGGCGATCACGAAGGGTCCGTTGACGCCACAGTACGCACCAGCCGAGAGCGGCACGACATGGATTCGGGCCCGGGGCAGCGCCGAGCCAAGTTTGACCAGGTGCCGCAATTGCTCGCGCATCACCTCTGGCACACCGATCCGGCGGCGCAGCACGTACTCGTCCATGACGGCGGTGAGCAGTGGCGGCCGATCACGGGCGAGCACCGCTTGGCGGTCCAGCCGAGCCACCACCTGCTGCTCGACCTCATCTGGCGCAAACAGCCCGGCTCCGGCCAGCAGCGCTCGGGCGTATCCCTCGGTCTGGAGCAGACCGGGCACGCAGAGCGGTTCGAACCAGCGCAGCGCTGTGGCCTCCGCCTCGATCCCGGTCCAGTCGCGGACCCACGGCACCACGGTCTCGCGGCTGATCCGGCGCTGGATGCGCTCGAACCGCCCGTCCGCCCCGAAGACAGTGTCGCAGCGGCGGGCGAAGTCGAGGCTCGGGCGGCGCTCGCAGGTCTCCACCTTGGCGACCAGGGCACCCGAGTAGCTCAGCGCCTCGGCCAGCGCGGTCTGCGACATGCCGCTGGTGGCCCGGGCCAGCCGCAACTCCTCCGCGAAGTGGTCCAGCATGGACGAACTCTCCACGGACACCCTCCGTACATCTTCGTACCGCCTGGGGTCGCCCGCCGGACGCGCTGGTCGTCGGCGCGCGGGACCTCCCACCGTAGTCGCGTCCTCACCAGACTGTCACGCAGCGGAACCGCTCACGGGATCGGACGGCGGGCGGAACCAGGCCGGAGGCGTCCTGCGACAACGGCGTCCGGGGGCGCCTCCCTCCAACCTCACGGAGGCTCCATCATGCGACTCAGGTTCTGGCGCTGCGCGCGCCCGACGCCACCCACCGCGCTCCCCCGGCGTACGCCGAACGAGCGGCCGGCGTGGGCGACCGCCCCGACGGAGGTGTTCCCGGTCGACGGCCCGGGGCGCCCGGGGCGGCTGACCCGCGCGCAGGAGTGGCGGGCGAACGGGGGCCGCCACCTGCCGTCGCCGCGCCGGGCCGAGGAGGGCCTGAGCTGATGCCCCGCTACCGCCCGCACGTCGCGGTCCGCCCGTCGTGGCGTTGCCGGGTGTGCGGGGCCGCGTGGCCGTGCTCTCCGGCCCGGCTGTCGCTGCTCGGCGAGTACCGCGAGAACCGGGCCGCCCTGCTGATCTACCTCGGCACGCTGATGTACGACGCGATGGCCGACCTCGCCGACCTGAACGCCCAGCCCACCCCGGAGGCCCTGACCAACCGTTTCCTCACCTGGGCCAGAGCGCGTGATCAATCGTGATGGTTGGCAGCTCAGCTGGCCGACACGCCGAGAGAAGGGCAGCTGAGCTGTCACAAATCACGGCCCGATTCGGACCGCGACGCCGTCGAGGATCAGTTCGAGCCCGAGCGAGAAGTCGGCGTCGGCGATCTCCGTGTTCGGGGTGTCCGGTGGTGGCGCCTCGAACAGCATCGAGGAGAACAGGCGGGCGGTCTCCGGGAAGCGTGCGGGGTCGACGAGCCGGGCCATCGCGCGGCCGTAGTCGCGCTCGGCGTCGGCCTGTCCCTGGCCTTCGGCTCTGCCCTCGGCGAGTTCACGGTACTGCCGCACCGACTGGACCACGTAACCACTGATCAGCATCAGGGCGCCGACCTTGTTGGCCCAGTCGAGGCGGGTGCGGGACATGATCTTCAGGGCGACCTCCATCCAGGCGATCTGGTGCGGCCCGGAGGGCGGTCCGGAGGTGGGCACGCGGGTCAGCCACGGGCGACGCTGCAACACTGCGCGCTGGGCGTAGGCCCACTCGCGCAGCCCGTCGCGCCAGTCGTCGGTGTCGAGGTCGGGTGGGGCGCCGAGGGCGTGGTCGGCCATGAGGGTGAGCAGTTCGTCCTTGGACCCGACGTGCCGGTAGAGCGACATCCCGGTGAAGCCGAGGCTCTCGGCGACCTTGGGTAGCGTCACGCCGCCGAGCCCGTCGCGGTCGGCGATCTCCACGGCGGCGGCGACGATGCGGTCGACGTCGAGGGCCGCGGGCCGCCCGAGACGCGAGGACTCCGGCAACCTCCACAGCCGGCGCAGGGGCGCCGGAATGACGTCGTCGCTGGTCATAGCCCCCTCGTTCGCCCTTGCGAAGACCACGCACCATCTTGCCAGACGGCATTAGTATATGTCTGATACTTTGTCCGTGAAACTAAGTGGCCGGAGGAGAGGGACGAACATGAGCACTGCCGCCGCACCCCTGACATTGCGCGGGCCCGTCCGGCGTACCGAGCGCGCCCTCGCACCGGATCTGGCCCGGGGAGCGATGCTGCTGATCATCGCGGTGGCCAACGTCGCCGGAGTTGTCTTCGCAGGCGAGCCGGGTCTCGACGCGACGCCGCAGGGCGCCGAGCGCGGCCTGAACTTCCTGCTCTTCGAACTCGCCCACGCCCGCGGGTATCCGGTCTTCGCCGTGATGTTCGGCTACGGCATCGTCCAGCTCGCCCGCCGCCAGGAGGCCGGCGGCGCGACGCCGAAGCGGGTCCGCTCGGTGCTGGTACGCCGCAACCTCTGGCTCGTCGTCTTCGGCTTCGCGCACGCCGCCCTGCTGTACTACGGCGACTTCCTCGGCGCCTACGGGATCGTCGGAATCGTGATGACCCTGGTACTGCTGCGCCGCGGCGACCGGTTCCACCGGATCGTGTTGGTGCTCTGGGCGCTGTCGGCGGTCGAGATCCTGGTGCTCGGCGCCATCGTGGTGAGCGGCATGCTCGGAGGTCCGGGAGGGTCGGCCCCGCTGCCGGTCGGCCACGTCGACTCCCTCGCCGCGCCCGGGTACGTCGCGTCCATGCTGGACCGCCTCGGCGAATGGCCGATGCACACGCTGAGGGTCCTGCCCTTCATCTTCATCACCTGGCTGGGCATGTGGGCCGCCCGCCGCCGCGTCCTCGAAGAGCCCGCCCGCCACCAGACCATGCTCAAGTGGACCGCCGTTGTCGGACTCGGCGTCGCCATCGCCGGAGGTCTCCCGGCCGCCCTGGTGAGCGCCGGATGGCTGCACGTCGACGAGCCGGTCGCCGGCTTGATGCTGATGCTCCACGGCGCCAGCGGTATGTTCGCCGGCCCGGGTTACGTGGCCGTCTTCGGCCTGATCGCGATGAGGGCCAACCGGTCGGCTCCGGTCGTCGGCGCGCTAGCGGCCCTGGGCCAGCGCTCCCTGTCGGGATACCTGTTCCAGTCGGTGGCCTGGCTCGTCCTGCTGGCTCCCTTCACGCTCGCCCTCGGCGACCGGTTCGGCAGCCCCACGGTGGCGGGCCTGGTCATCGCTGTCGCCGTGTGGTTCGCCACCGTCCTGCTCGCCCGTCTCCTCGACCGGCGTGGCCAGGCCGGTCCCGCCGAGATCGTGCTGCGCCGGCTGACGTACGGGGCCCGGTCGTAGCCGCCGCAGCGCACGGCTCGGCGTCCGGCCGGGCCGTGCACCCGGCGGTGGATCCCGCGAGATGGGTGGGGTGGCGGGCTCAGTCGATCAGGGTGCGGCCGGTGAGGTGGAGGAAGACGTCCTCCAGGCTGCTGCGCCGGACCAGGACGCTGGCCGGGACGAGGCCGCGCGCGGTCACCTCGGCCGCCGCCGCGTCGCCGTCGGCGACGTAGAGCAGGATCCGGTCGGGCAGCACCTCGAGCCGCTCCCCCAGCCCGCTCAGCTTGCCGGCGAAGACCTCCTGCGACTCGGCGGCGAAGCGCAGCTCCACCACCTCCCGGGTGGAGTGCTCCTCGATCAGGGCACGTGGCGAGCCCTCGGCCACGATCCGGCCACCGTCCATCACCACCAGCCGGTCGCAGAGCTGCTCGGCCTCGTCCATGTAGTGCGTGGTGAGCACCAGGGTCACGCCCTGCTGCTTGAGCCGGAACAGCCGCTCCCAGACCAGGTGGCGGGCCTGCGGGTCGAGCCCGGTGGTGGGCTCGTCGAGCAGGACGATCGCCGGGTCGTTCACCAGCGCGCGGGCGATGGTCAGCCGGCGCTTCATGCCGCCGGACAGCGGCTCCACCTTGCTCTCGGCCCGCTCGGCGAGCTGGACGAAGTCGAGCAGCTCGGCGGCCCGCTCGCGGGCCACCCGGCGCGGGATGCCGAAGTAGCGGGCGTAGGTGGTGAGGTTTTCCCGGACGGTCAGCTCCGGGTCGAGGCTGTCGAGCTGCGGGCAGACGCCCAGCCGGGCCCGGATCGCCGGCCCGTCACGGACCGGGTCCAGGTCGAGGATGCGCAACTCCCCGCCGGAGGGCGGCGAGACGCAGCCGATCATCCGCATGGTGGAGGACTTGCCGGCACCGTTCGGCCCGAGAAAGCCGAACGCCTCGCCGGGGCGCACCTCGACGTCGATGCCGTCGACGGCGGTGAAGTCGCCGAACCGCTTCACCAGCCCCCGCGCCTGGATGAGAGGTCGAGCAGTGGTCACCGGCCGACCCTAGCCGCCCGGTCCGACAACCTCGACCGGTTAACCCCCGTCCGGCCGCCACCGCGGCGGCTGACGGTCAGAGGTCCGCCGGGGCGGCGGCGGCCTGGGCGGCGGCGACCAGCCGCCCGGTCTCGGCCGCCACCGCCTCGTCGTCGGCGGGCGTGCCCGGGTCGTAGCGGACCGTCCAGGTCAGACCGTCCACTCCGGGCGTCCGGCGGGCCGCGATCCGGCCGGCCCCGCCGGGCACCGGGTGGTGCGCGGTGTACGCGACCGAGCGGGTCACCCGGATCCGCACCTGGTGCGGCAGGTCACCCGGGTCGAGCAGGAGGTAGGTCTCGGCCGGGCAGTCGGCGACGACCAGGTAGCCGTCGCGCTCGGCGACCCGCTCGGCCGGGGTGACGGTCAGCTCCCGGCCGGACCAGACCGCCTTGAGGATGTCGTGCCAGCCGATCCGGTGCCCCCGGCCGGGCAGCCAGAGCCCGAGGTTGCTGGCGACCACCACGCCGTCGCCCTCGCCGTTGCCGGCGCCGGCCCAGGCGAGCACCCGCTCCTGCGCCGCCAGCGGCGGCCGGGCGGCGGGCGGCAGCTTCGACCTGCGGTTGAAGAGCCCCATCACAGTCCTCCGGCGGCCTGCTCGCGTAGCGCCCGCGCGTGCTGCTCCAACGAGAGCAGCTCGCCGAAGAGGGCGAAGTACTCGTCCTTGTTGCTGACCGGGTTGATCCGCTGGATCTTCGACTTGAGGTCCTTGATCCGGCCGGTGACGGAGCCCCACTGGAGCTGGGCCAGGGTCACCGTGACATAGCGGGGGTCGGGCTCGCCGTCGATACGCAGCGGCTCGACGGCCAGTTCCCCGACGAGCGCCTGGGCCGCCAGGTCGGCGCAGCCGTCACGGACCTGCTCGATCCAGACCGCCCCGCCGGTGGCCGCCGCCACCCCGCCGGCCGCGGCGATCGCCGCCCGGACCGCCACGTGCACCGGGTGCCGGTACTCCCCCGCCTCGACCACGTCGAACATCGGACCGGCCAGCACCGGCTCCTGGAGGGCGAGCTTCAGCGCCTCCCGTTCGACCAGCGACTGGGGGCTGTCCAGCGCCGGCGCGGCCGATCGGGAGCGGGCCGGGGCAGGCGCCTCGCCGGCCGGCGGCCCGGACGCGGCGGCCAGCACCGCGCGCTGCACCGGCTCGATCTCCATGCCGAGGTCGCCGGCGAGCTTGCGGACGTACTCGGGGCGCTTCTCCCGGTCTTTGATCTTGGCGACCAGCGGCGCGGCCCGGCGCATCGCCTCCACCCGGCCGTCGACGGTGTCCAGGTCGTACCGGTTGATCGCGTGGCGGAGCGCGAAGTCGACCAGCGGCTCGCGGCGGGCGACCAGGTCACGGACGGCCAGGTCACCCTTGGCCAGGCGCAGCTCGCACGGGTCCATGTTGTCCGGGCTGACCGCGATGAAGGTACGCCCGACGAAGCGCTGGTCGTCCTCGAAGGCGCGCAGCGCGGCCTTCTGCCCGGCGGCGTCCCCGTCGAAGGTGAAGATGATCTCGCCGGCTCGCTCGTCGCTGTCGAAGAGCACCCGCCGGAGGACGGAGATGTGGTCCGCGCCGAACGAGGTGCCGCAGCTGGCCACCGCGGTCGGTACGCCGGCCAGGTGGCAGGCCATCACGTCGGTGTAACCCTCGACCACGACCACCTTGCCCTGCTTGGCGATCTCCCGCTTGGCCTGGTCGATGCCGTAGAGCACGTGGGACTTCTTGTAGATCGGCGTCTCGGGGGTGTTGAGGTACTTCGGGCCGTCGTCGTCGTCGAAGAGCTTGCGGGCGCCGAAGCCGATGACGTCGCCGGTGAGGTCGCGGATCGGCCAGAGCAGCCGCCGGCGGAACCGGTCGATCAGGGTGCCCGAGCGGGACGGGCGGGACAGCCCGGCGGTGACCAGCTCGTCATGGGTGAAGCCCTGCTGGCGCAGGTGCTTGGTGAGCAGGTCCCAGGCGTCCGGGGCGAAGCCGCAGCCGTACCGCTCGGCGGCCGCCCGGTCGAAGCCGCGCTGGGCCAGGAACTCCCGGGCGGGCCGAGCACCGGCCGTGGTGAGCTGGGCGCGGTAGAACTCCACGGCGGCGGCGTGCGCGGCGACGAGGCGCTGCCGCTGCCCCTGCTGCGGCCGGCTCCGCGGGGCCGACCGGTCGTCCTCGACGTAGCGCAGCTGGATGCCGGCACGGGCGGCGAGCCGCTCGACGGACTCGACGAAGCTCAGGTGCTCGGCGTCCATCAGGAACTTGATCGCGTCGCCGCCGGCCCCGCAGCCGAAGCAGTACCAGACGTTGCGGGCGGGCGAGACGTTGAACGACGGGCTCTTCTCGTCGTGGAACGGGCACAGGCCCTTGAGGTTGCCGCCGCCGGCCGACTTCAGGGTGACCGTGTCGGAGATGACCTCGGCGATCGAGGTGCGCTCGCGGACCAGCGCGATGTCCTCGTCCCGAATCCGCCCCGCCATCTCCGCCACCTCCTCGGCGTACATCCTGCCCTGCCCCACGGACGATCCGGCGGTCGGGGCCACGCGCGTGTGGCGCCCGCGAAAGGAAGGGCCCCCTGTTAACGCATAGGGTTAATAAGGGGTCCTTCCTTTCGTGGCTGCGCGGGGCTGTCGCCGATGCGGGGGAACGGCTCGATCGAGAAGACCACCTCGACCGGCACCTCGAAGTACGCCGCGATCCGCAGCGCCAGGTGCAGGCTGGGCCGGAACTCGCCCCGCTCCAGGTAGCCGACCGTCTGGTAGTGCACGCCCAGCGCGTCGGCGAGCTGCCGACGGGAGATGCCCCGCTCGGCGCGCAGCACCGCGATCCGGTTGTGCACGGTCTCACTCATCGGCTTCCTCTCACATCGCCGACCGCTGCATGGCCTTTTCCCGGCGCGCCGCAACGCGGGAACCGGACTCGCGGCGGGCCATCCGGCGCAGCACGGCCGGCGCGAGCAGCAACCCGGCCACCGCCCAGAGGCCGAGCACGCCGAGTGTCTCCAGGTGCCGCCAGGACCCGCCCAGCTCGACCGCGGCCAGGCTGTCCGGCAGCAGCGCCGAGCGCATCCCCAACCCTAGCCAGTAGATCGGGAAGGCCTGGGCGACGGCCTGGAGCCAGCCCGGGTAGCCGTTGATCGGGTAGAAGATGCCGGAGAGCGCGATGAGGCCGAAGACCGGCAGCACCACCAGGCCCATGTTGCGGGGGTTCTCGATCAGCGAGCCGATCACCGCGCCCAGCGGCAGCGTCGCCACCAGCCCGAGCGGCACCAGCCAGGCCAGCGCGAGCCAGGCCCCGCCGTCGGTGATGCGGAGGCCGTCCAGGAAGAACAGCCCCGGGGTGAGCTGGAGGACCAGCCCGATCAGCGACACCGCCGAGAGCAGGACGATCTTCCCGATCAGGTAGCCGAGCATGCCGTTCGGCGTCGCCTTCGCGCGCAGCAGGGTGCCGTCCTCCCGGTCGACGATGAGCTGCTGAGCCAGGCCGAGCAGGCCGCCGAAGGCCAGCCCCATGCCCAGCGCGCTGGGCAGCGTACGTGCGCCGAGGGAGAAGTCGGTGCCGGGCACGGTGGCGCCGCGCATGAAGAACATCGTGACCAGTAGCACGGCCGTGGGGAAGAAGTAGTTCCACAGGTCCTGGGCGTTGGCGAAGCTGTTGCGCAACTCGATCACGCCGCGCCGGAAGCCGGCCCGAACGGCCGCGCTGGTCGGATTCATCGCTGGCTCCCCTGCTGCCACACCCGGACGGCGGCGCCGGTCCGGGCTCCGGATTCCTCTTCGTGCACCAGTGCCATGTACGCGTCCTCCAGGCTGGCCCGGCGGACCTCCAGCTCCTGCACCTCGTCGCCGTACTGCCGCAGCAGGTCCCGGACGAAGCCGGTGGCGTCGGCGGCGGAGTGCACGAACCGCTCCCCGTCCCGCGTCCACCGGATCTCCGCGTCCGCGGCGACCCGGCGGGCCAGCGCGTCCGGCGACCCGTCGGCGATGATCCGGCCACCGGCCAGGATGAGGATCCGGTCGGCGAGCTTCTCCGCCTCGTCCAGGTCGTGCGTGGTGAGCAGGATGGTCGTCTCGTCCAGGTCGGCGAGCCGGTGCACCAGCTCGTGGAACTCGCGCCGGGCGGCGGGGTCGAAGCCGACCGTCGGCTCGTCCAGGAAGAGCAGTTCCGGACGGCCCACGATGCCGACCGCCACGTCGAGCCGGCGGCGCTGGCCGCCGGAGAGCCGCTGCACCCGCTTGCCCGCGTGTGGGGTGAGGCCCACCGTCTCGAGCAGTTCGTCGATCGGCCAGGGCCGGCGGATCCGATCGGTGGAGTACGGCGCGTAGAAGTCGCCGAGGTGGGCCAGCAGGTCCCGGACCCGCCACTTGCCGTGGTCCCGCCAGGACTGGAGCACCACCCCCATCCGGGCGCGCCAGCGCTCGTCGCCCCGGCCCGGGTCGACCCCGAGGACGCGGACCTCGCCCGCCGAACGCATCCGGAAGCCCTCCAGGACCTCGATGGTGGTGGTCTTGCCGGCACCGTTGGGCCCGAGCAGGGCGAGCACCTCGCCGCGCCGGGCGGTGAAGTCGACCCCGTGCAGCACGTCGACGGTGCCGTACCGCATGCGCAGGTCGCGGACGTCGAGGACCAGGCCCTCGTCGGGCGGGTGCGGAGTCGCGGCGACTCCGGGTAGTTCGACCGCGGTCATGGCCAACCCCCGAGATTGACGGATCACTACCGCGAAATGTAGCAGGTCTACTACATTTTGGAGTACACCCGCTCCCGACGGGAGCCCGACAGGTCACCGGGCGCGACGATGGAACCAGCGGGTCACCGGCGCTCCGGTGTGCGGCTGGCCGCCCCTCGGCGGTCAGGCGGGAAGGGCGACGGACTCCTCGGCCTCGACCTCGGCGTTCCAGGCGCGCTTGGTGGAGCGCCAGCCCTCGTCGTCCAGGCCGCGCCGCCAGTAGCCGGAGATGGAGAGCCCCTCCCGGGGCACCCCGCGCTCGACGCGCAGCAGCCGGCGCAGCTCCTTGACCGCAGCTGCCTCGCCGTGCACGAAGGCGTGCACCCGGCCGGCCGGGAAGTCCAGCGCCCGGACCGCCGCCACCAGCGCCTCCCCCACCGGGCGCCCGGCCCGGTGCAGCCAGTGCAGCTCGACCGCGCCCGGACTGGTCAGCGGCAGTTCGTCGGCCGGGCCGTCGACCTCGACGAAGACCACCGCCCGGGCACCGGCCGGCAGCCGCTCGCACGCGGCGGCGATCGCCGGCAGCGCGCTCTCGTCGCCGGCCAGCAGGTGCCAGTCGGCCGTCGGGTCCGGCGCGTACGCCCCACCGGGGCCGGTGAAGAACACCCGGTCACCCGGGCGCAGCGCGGCCGCCCACGGCCCGGCCAGCCCCTCGTCGCCGTGGTGCACCACGTCGATCGTCAGCTCACCCGCCGTCGCGTCCCAGGCCCGCACGGTGTACGCGCGCAGCCGCGGCCACTGCTCGGCCGGGAACTCCCGCTTGATGGTGGCCAGGTCGGTGGGGTGCGGGTAGACCACCCCGGCCGGTGGGAAGAGGAACTTGACGTAGTGGTCGGTGTACGCGCCCACCGGCAGGCCGGCCAGCTCATCGCCGCCGAGCACCAGCCGGATCAGGTGCGGGGTGGGCCGCTCGGTCCGTACGACCGTGGCGGCGGTGACCTTCTTCGGGCGCTCCGTCATGTCACTTAGGCTAACCTAAGTCACCCCGCACTCCACCTCGGCCCGTGCCCCTCACCCGGGTGGGTCAGGTGCGGGCCAGGCGGAGGTGCCAGGACAGGGCCCCCGGGTCGGTGAGCGAGGCCACCTGGTCGATCACCACCCGGAGGCGGGCGGCGTCGTCCGGGGCGTCGCGCCACAGCGGGGCGAAGACCGGGTCGAGGCCGTCCGGTGCCCGGTCGACCAGGGCGGCGACCAGCTCGGCGAGGATCTCCTGCTGCTGCGCGTACCGGGTGGCGGCGCCGGGACGGCGCATGACGTAGCGCAGCGCGATGCCCTTGAGCAGCGCGCACTGGGCCCGGATCCGGCGCGGCACCAGCAGGTCGGCCGCGTACCGGCGGTGCGGGCCGGGGCCGTGGCGCTCCTGGGTGGCGGCCACCACGGTGGCGACGAAGTGACCGGTGAGCATGCTGGTGGTCGCCTTCAGCGCGGCGAGGGCACGGTGGCTGCCGTCGTACGCGGCGAGCGGGGCGAGCGCCGGCTCGGCGAGCAGTTCGACCAGCACCTCGTGCAGGTCCTCGGGGGCCTCCCCGGAGTACGCCGCCGCCACGTCGGCGCAGAGCGCCCGCCGTTCGTCCGGGTCGGCCAGCAGCGGCCGCAGGCTGACGTACCCGCCGTGGATGCCGTCCTCCACGTCGTGCACCGAGTACGCGACGTCGTCGGCCCAGTCCATCACCTGCGCCTCCAGGCAGCGCCGCCGGCCGGGCGGGGAGCCGGCGCGCAGCCAGTCGAAGACCGGACGCTCGTCGGCGTACACCCCGAACTTGCGCTCGCCGGGGCGGCGTTCCCAGGGGTACTTGCTGACCGCGTCGAGTGCGGCCCGGGTCAGGTTGAGCCCCACGGAACGGCCGTCCGGGGCGAGCACCTTGGCCTCCAGCCGGGTGAGCACCCGCAGCGTCTGGGCGTTGCCCTCGAAGCCGCCGCACCCGGCGGCGAGGTCGTCCAGCGCCGCCTCCCCGTTGTGCCCGAAGGGCGGGTGGCCGAGGTCGTGCGCCAGCCCCGCGGTGTCCACCACGTCCGGGTCGCAGCCGAGCCGGGCGCCCATCTCCCGGGCGATCTGCGCCACCTCCAGCGAGTGGGTCAGCCGGGTACGCAGGAAGTCGTCGGTGCCCGCGGTGTGCACCTGGGTCTTCGCGGCGAGCCGGCGGAACGCCGCCGAGTGCAGCACTCGCGCCCGGTCGCGCTCGTACGGCGACCGTCCGTACCCGGTGTCCTTGGGCGCCTCGACCACCAGCCGCGCCGCGTCGTCGCCCGACTCCCGCGCCGGGTCGTCGACGGCCTTCAGCGCCGCGTCGTCAGCGTCGGGGCCCGCGCCCAACCGTCATCCCCGCTGCCGCAGTACGCAGAACTCGTTGCCCTCCGGGTCGGACAGCACCGTCCACCCGACGTCGCCCTGGCCGATGTCCACGTGCCGGGCGCCCATGTCGACCAGCCGCTCGACCTCCGCCTCCTGGTTCTCCGGGCGCAGGTCGATGTGCAGCCGGTTCTTGCCCTCCTTGGGCGCGGTGACCGGTACGAAGACGATGCCGGGAAGCTGGTCCGGCGCGCGGCGGATCTCCACCTCGTCCGGCTTCTCGCTGACCACCTGGTAGCCGAGTGCCTCCGCCCACCAGTGGGCGAGCCGCGACGGGTCCAGGGCGTCCACGGTCAGGTTCTCCCAGGCGCTGCTCATGCGGCCACCCTTTCTGATCGACACGTACGCGGGCGAGCCCAGGTTACGCCCGGCCACGCCGATCGGCGTGCCCAGCGGCTCCGGTCGATCATGAGGTTGGCGGCTGACCCGGAGTCGTCGGCCGCCAACCTCATGATCATCACGGTCGGGCGGTCAGCGGGAGTCGGAGCCGCTGGTCTCCACCGCGGCGCGGCCGGCCTCCAGGCGGGCCACCGGCACCCGGAACGGGGAGCAGGAGACGTAGTCGAGGCCCACCTCGTGGAAGAAGTGCACCGAGTCGGGGTCGCCGCCGTGCTCGCCGCAGACGCCGAGCTTCAGCCCCGGACGGGCGGCCCGGCCCTCCTCGGCGGCGATCCGGACCAGCCGCCCGACCCCGTCCCGGTCGATCGACTCGAACGGCGAGATGCCGAAGATGCCCAGCTCGAGGTAGCGCCAGAAGAAGGCACCCTCGACGTCGTCGCGGGAGAAGCCCCAGCCCATCTGGGTCAAGTCGTTGGTGCCGAAGGAGAAGAACTGCGCCGCCTCCGCGATCTGCCCGGCGGTCAGCGCCGCCCGGGGCACCTCGATCATCGTGCCGATCAGCACCTCGACGCCGCTGTCCCCGACCACCTCCGCGATGATCTTCTCGGCCTCCGCGCGTACCGTCTCCAACTCCTGCACCGCGCCGACCAGCGGGACCATGATCTCCGGGCAGGCCGACCCACCGACCCGGGTGACCTCGACGGCGGCCTCGGTGATCGCCCGGACCTGCATGGCGAACAGGCCGGGAATGACCAGGCCGAGCCGCACCCCGCGCAGGCCGAGCATCGGGTTCTCCTCGTGCATCCGCCGGACGGCGGCGAGCAGCGCCTCCTCCTTGGCCACGTCCTCGCCGCGCTCCTGGGCGACGGCGACGTTCACCGCGAGCTGCTCCAGCGGCGGCAGGAACTCGTGCAGCGGCGGGTCGATCAGCCGTACGGTGACCGGCAGGCCGGCCATCTCGCGGAAGATCTCGATGAAGTCCGCCCGCTGCAGCGGCAGCAGCGCGGCCAGCGCGTCCTCCCGCTCCCGGTCGGTGCCGGCGAGGATGAGCCGCTCCACCAGCTCCCGCCGGTCGCCGAGGAACATGTGCTCGGTGCGGCACAGGCCGATGCCCTCGGCGCCGAACCGCCGCGCCCGCGCCGCGTCCGCGCCGGTGTCGGCGTTCGCCCGGACCCGCAGCCGCCGCTTGGCGTCGGCGTGGCTCATGATCCGGTGTACGGCCCGGACCAGCGGGTCGTCGGCCTGCTCCGGGTCCAGGGTGCCCTCGAAGTACTGCACCACCTCGGACGGCATGACCGGCACCTCGCCGAGGTAGACCTTCCCGGTGGTGCCGTCGATGGAGACGACGTCGCCCTCGTTGACGGTCTGCCCGGCGACGGTGAACCGCTTCGCCGGGACGTCGACGTCGAGTTCGTCCGCGCCGGAGACGCAGGTCTTGCCCATGCCCCGGGCCACCACCGCGGCGTGGCTGGTCTTGCCGCCGCGCGAGGTGAGGATGCCCTGGGCGGCGATCATGCCGTTGAGGTCGTCCGGGTTGGTCTCCCGGCGGACCAGGATCACCGCCTCGCCCCCGGCGGCCAGCTCGACCGCCCGAGGCGAACTGAAGACCACCTTGCCGACGGCGGCGCCCGGCGACGCGCCGATGCCCTTGGCCACCGGCTCGAACTCGTGGTCCAGCTTGAACCGGGGGAACATCAGCTGGGCGAGCTGCGCCCCGGTGACCCGGTGCAGCGCCTCGTCCAGGTCGATCAGGCCCTCGTCGACCAGCTGCCCGGCGATGACGAACGCGGCGGCGGCGGTCCGCTTGCCGACCCGGGTCTGGAGCATCCAGAGCTTGCCGCGCTCGATGGTGAACTCGATGTCGCAGAGGTCCTTGTAGTGCCCCTCGAGCCGGGCCATGTAGCTGAGCAGCTCGTCGTAGGACTTCTTGTCGATCCGCTCCAGCTCCTGCAGCGGCACGGTGTTGCGAATGCCGGCGACCACGTCCTCGCCCTGGGCGTTGGCCAGGTAGTCGCCGTAGATGCCCTGCGCGCCGCTGGCCGGGTCGCGGGTGAAGGCGACGCCGGTGCCGGAGTCCGGGCCGAGGTTGCCGAAGACCATGGCCACCACGTTGACCGCGGTGCCCAGGTCGGCCGGGATCCGCTCCTGCCGCCGGTAGACCACCGCGCGCTCGGCGTTCCACGACTCGAAGACCGCGCGGATAGCCAGGTCGAGCTGCTCCCGCGGCTCCTGCGGGAACTCCCGCCCGGTGTGCTTGGCGAAGATCTTCTTGAACGTGTCGACCAGCCCGCGCAGGTCGTCCGCGTCCAGGTCGAGGTCGTTGGTGGTCCCCTTGGCCCGTTTGGCCTCGTCGATGGCGTGCTCGAACTCCTCGCCCGGCACCTCGCAGACGGTCTTGCCGAACATCTGGATCAGCCGGCGGTACGAGTCCCACGCGAACCTGTCCGCGCCGGCGGAGCCGGCCGAGCCGGCGCTGCCCCCGGCCTGCCTGCTCAGCCCGATGACACTGCGGTCGTTGAGGCCGACGTTGAGGACCGTCTCCATCATGCCGGGCATGGAGAACTTGGCCCCGGAACGTACCGAGACCAGCAGCGGGTCGTCGGGGTCGCCGAGCTTGCGGCCCATCTCCCGCTCCAGCGCCTCCAGGTGCGCCTCGATCTGGTCGGCCAGCCCGTCCGGCTCCCGGCCGGTCGCCAGGTACGCCTTGCAGGCCTCGGTGCTGATGGTGAAGCCGGGCGGGACCGGCAGGCCGAGATTGGTCATCTCGGCGAGGTTGGCCCCCTTGCCGCCGAGCAGGTCCTTGAGATCCTTGTTGCCCTCGGCGAAGTCGTAGACGTACTTGCTCTCCGCCATCTGCTGCGCTGCCACCAGAGCCTCCCACGCGCGCCGGAAGTGACACTTAACGAAGGTTCAGTTCGGACATACCCCGGGACCGACCACCGGTAATCCGGTGTCGTCAGCGCTCGGTGGGCGAAGGCTAAGCGAACTTCGAGGGGCCTGGGACCGTTCGGTGACAATCGGCACAGCCGTCACCACTATCCGCGTTCGCACCGGTTTTTGGGAACGTTTCCACGAGCACGATCGTGCAACTCCGCTTCCCCCCGTACTCTTGACCGCACTGGTTCTGCTGAACCTGACCTTTGCCATATCCGACGCAAATACACCCCGGAGTCGTCGTGCCGACCACCCCCGCCGCCTCGTCCGAGACCGGTCCCGAGCCGCTCGACCGGGTCGACCTCGCCGCCCGGGAGCCAGCCGCCGCCGAGCTGGCCCGGGTCGCCGCCCAGGCGGCGGGTGACCTGCTCGCCCCGCCCGCACCGGTACGGCTGGGCGACGTGGTACCCGCCCCCGAGCTGGTCGCGCCCGACGCCACGGCCGACTTCACGCTCCCCGCGGACGCGGTGATCCGGGTCGACGCCGTCCCGGGCGCCCGGGACGTCGCCGAGCAGCTCGCCGAACTGCTCCGCCCCGCGACCGGCTACCCGCTCCCGGTCGCCGACACCGCCCCCGCCCAGCACGACGGCCTGCTCGTGCTCACCCTGTCCGGCGCAACCGTCCCGGCGGACCCGGCGGTCCGGGCCGGCGCGGCGATCCTGGACGGCGCGGCGCTCGGCGACGAGGGCTATCGGCTCGACGTGAGCGCCAGCCGGATCCGGATCACCGCCGTCACCCCGGCCGGCCTGTTCCACGGGGTCCAGACGCTGCGGCAGCTCCTGCCGGCGGCGGTGGAGAGCGCCACGCCCGTCGCCGAGCGCTGGGTGGTGCCGGGCGGCGCCGTCGTCGACCGCCCGCGGTTCGCGTACCGGGGAGCGATGCTCGACGTGGCCCGGCACTTCTTTCCGGTTGAGGACGTGCTGCGGGTAGTCGACCACCTGGCCCGGTACAAGCTCAACCACCTGCACCTCCACCTCACCGACGACCAGGGGTGGCGGATCGCGGTCGACGCCTGGCCGAAGCTCACCGAGGTCGGCGGGACCACCGAGGTGGGCGGCGGGCCCGGCGGCTGGTACACCAAGAACGACTACCTACGGATCGTCCGGCACGCCGCCCGCCGGCACGTCACCGTCGTACCGGAGATCGACCTGCCGGGGCACACCAACGCGGCGTTGGTCGCGTACCCCGAGCTGGCACCGGACAAGATCGCGCCGCCGCCGTACACCGGCACCGAGGTCGGGTTCAGCTACATCGACCCCGCCGACGAGCGGACGTACGACTTCGTCGCCGACGTGCTGCGCGAGGTGGCCGCGCTGACCCCCGGGCCGTGGCTGCACATCGGCGGCGACGAGGCGTTCAAGGTGCCCGCCGACACCTACCACGGCTTCATCGAACGGGCCCAGGAGCTGGTGGCGGCGACCGGGAAGATCGTCATCGGCTGGCACCAGCTGGCCCCGGCCGGGCACGCCGAGGGCCGGGTGCTCCAGTGGTGGGGCACCAACGCCGACGACCCGGTGACGGCCGACGCGGTACGCCGGGGCGCCCGCCTGATCCTCTCCCCCGCCAATCACGCCTATCTGGACATGAAGTACGCCCCGGACACCCCGATCGGGCACGACTGGGCCGGGCTGACCGACGTGCGGAAGGCGTACGACTGGGACCCGGGGGCACACCTGGCCGACGTGCCCGGGGCGGCGATCCTCGGCGTGGAGGCGCCGCTCTGGACCGAGTCGGTCACCTCGCTGGCCGAGATCGAGTACCTGCTGCTGCCCCGGCTGCCGGCCATCGCCGAGCTGGGCTGGTCACCCCGGGCGACGCACGACTGGGCCGGGTTCCGCGAGCGGCTGGCCGGGCACGGCCCGCGCTGGGCCGTCGCCGGGATCACGTTCCACCGTTCCCCGGAGGTGCCCTGGCCGACCGAGCCCGGGATCCCCGCTCCCCGCAGCCCGCGGCACACCGCGCCGCGACCGTAGGGGACCCCCATCTTGGGACAACCGCGCAGCAAACGGGTGCCCCGTCGCCCGCCGTGGCGCCGGTGGGTGTCTCGGGGTGGTTTTGACACCCATGGCGTTCCACCCCTGCGGGGGTGGATGCTCGGTTGGGACCGCACTGTGGGGCGGTGCCCGATTCATCCCGCGCCGTCCCGGGGCCCGGGCCGACCCGGCGGCGGAATGACCCCCCGGCCCGGGGCGTTGTACATGGCTGACCGCGCGGCATCCCGCGCTGGTCACCGGCCCGGTCATCACGGGTCGTCGGCCCGGCGGAATGATCGCTCGCCGGCCGTCGTTACATCCCCCGGACCCGCCGAGCAGGCCCCGCGCCGCCGGCCCGGTCCCCCGGGAACCCGGGGAATGATCCCCAGCCCCGGATGGTTACACCCCCGGGCCACCCGAGCAGGCCACGCCGCCGGGCACCCCCCAAGACTTTCCCCTCTAGTTCGAACGCGGCACCCGCACCCCCCTTTCGCGGGCCTGTCGCGTAACCCCCGAACGAAAGGCTTTCATCATGCGTACCGACATTCTGCGTAACACCGCCCTGACCGTCGCCGGTGTCGCCGCCACCGCCGGTGGCATCGCCGGCCCCGCCATCGCCGCCCACGCCGCCGACGCCAAGCCCGCCAAGCCGGCCGCCGAGCGGGAACTGAACGTGCGCTACGAGGCCCAGCCGAACTTCTACTACTGCGGCCCCGCCGCCACCCGCAACGCCCTCTCCGTCCAGGGCAAGAACATCAA